>JBLMWY010000063.1:0-5739 GCA_050257475.1 Bdellovibrio bacteriovorus | reverse complement strand
TGGAGCAGGCCCTGGAGGACGGGGACCGGGTGGAGATCTATCGTCCCCTGATCGCCGACCCCAAGGAGAGTCGTAAGCGCCGCGCGGAGGAGGGCAAGCCGTTACGTAAGGGCGGCCCATGAGGCCGCGCCATGCCCGAGGCTCAGTCCGCGGTCTCGAGTCCGACCGCCTCCAATCCGCGGCGGATCAGGCCCTTGCGCTCCTTGTGGTCGGGCACCGAGACCACGATCTCCTTAGGCTCGCGGGCGGCGGCTCGGTTCGGGTTGGGTCGCAGGTCACCCTCGATGCGCGCCAGGGCGTCGTCCTCGAAGTGCAGGGTCAGGGTCTTGATCTCCATCTCCTGGTGGCCCCGGCGGATCGTATAGGTGTAATCCCAGCGATCTGTGTTGAAGAAGTCGGTGAGCAAGGGAGTTCCCAGCAGATAGCGGACCTGGCGCTTGGTCATGCCGAGCTGTAGCTGGTCCACCATCTCCTCGGTGAGGATATTTCCCTGCTGCACCGTCATCTTGTAGACGAAGGGCAGCCGCTCCAGGGACGACCTCTGATACTCGTCCGGCTTCTCCTCGCCCGCGCAGCCCCCTAAGACGAGGACCGCGGGCAGGGGAATCACCAGGAGCGCAGTGAACGGGTGGGGCCTTCGCATCGGTTCGGTGCAGGGTTCGTACGGGAAATCGCGCCATAATACAGCAGCGCGTACCTCCCATGACCTGGCTTTCGATCATGGTGCCCTGCCGCCCGTGTCGCGCCGGGAGGGGGTGGCAGGGCGGCGCCGGTGAGAGGTGAAGCTTGGAAAATCAGCAGATCAAAGAGGCCGGGCTCAAGGTCACGCGGCCCCGTGAGAAGATCCTCGCGGTGCTCGAGCGCAGCGAGCGCCGCCATCTCAGCGCCGAGGACGTCTACAAGGAGCTGCTGAGCAACGGCGATGAGATCGGACTGGCCACCGTCTACCGGGTCCTGACCCAGTTCGAGGGGGCAGGGCTGGTGTGCCGCCGCCATTTCGAGGGGGGGCAGTCGGTCTTCGAGCTCAACAGTGGCACCCACCACGATCATCTGGTCTGCGTGAAATGCGGCCGGGTCCTGGAGTTTGTGGATCCCCTGATCGAGCAGCGCCAGGAGGCCATCGCCGCCGAGCATGGCTTTCGGATCGAGGACCACTCCCTGGTGATCTATGGGGTGTGCGGAGATTGCGACTGAAGCGCCTGGCGCGGCGGCTCCGCGGGGACGGCGCCCCGTGCCGCCTCAGGCGCTGATCTGGTTGAGGGCATCGAGCATCTGACCGGGCTCCACCTCGTCGAGGCGGGCGAACAGGCGCGCCGTGTGCCACTGAAGCTCCCGGGTGTCGGAGTCCAGGACGATCTCCTTGATGTCGAGCAGGGCGTCGGGCTGCATGCTGAATTGGCGCAGACCGATCCCCAGCAGGAGTCGGGTGAAGCGCGGGTCCCCGGCCATCTCGCCGCACATGGCCACCGGGGTGTCGAGGGCGCGTCCGGCCTCGATGGTCATGCGCACCAGCCGCAGGATGGCCGGGTGGGTCGGATCGAACAGGTAGTTGACCCCGTCATCGAGGCGATCGATGGCCAGGGTGTATTGGACCAGGTCATTGGTGCCGATGGACAGGAAGTCCATGCGTCGGGCCAGGGCACGGGCGGCCAAGGCCGCGGCCGGCACCTCCACCATGGCGCCCACCGGGAGCGCCGGATCGAAGGGCAGGCCTTCGGCGGTCAGCTCCAGCTTGAGCTGGGCGATGAGGGCCAGCACCGACTCCACCTCCTGCACATTGGTGACCATCGGGATCATCAGGCGCACGGGCCCCAGGGCCGAGGCACGCAGGATGGCCCGCAGCTGGGGACGGAACAGCTCCGGCTCCTTGAGGCACAGGCGGATGGCACGCAGCCCCAGGGCCGGGTTGCACACGCCGGTGCTGCCGGCGCTATCCAGCCGCTTGTCGACCCCGAGGTCAAGGGTGCGGATGGTCACCGGCATGCCGCCCACCCCTTGGAGTATCTCCGCGTAGTTGGCCAGATGCTCCGCCTCGTCCGGCAGATCGTCCCGGTTCATGTACAGAAACTCGGTGCGATAGAGCCCGACGCCGACGGCCCCATTGGCCTGGGCCGCCTGCGCGTCCTCGGGCAGCTCCAGGTTGGCCAGCAGCTCGATGTTGACCCCGTCGCGGGTGACTGCCGGGCGGTCCACCAGGTCGCGTAGCCGGGCCCGTCGGACCTCGATGGCGGCCCGCCGACCCCGGTAGTAGGCCAGGGTGCCGGTGTCCGGATCCGCCAGCACGGTCCCGGACTCCCCGTCCACCACCAGGACCTCCCCCTGGCGCAGGTAGCGGGTGATGTTGTGCACACCCACCACCGCGGGAATCCCCAGGCTGCGCGCCAGGATCGCCGTGTGGGACATGGGACCGCCGTACTCGGTGACGAAGGCGGCGGCCCCCCGATGACGCAGCACGATGGCGTCGGCCGGCATCAGGTCCCGGGCCACCACCACCACGCCCTCCAGGTCGGTGGCGCTCACGAACTGCGGGCTGCCGCCTTGGAGGAAGGACTGGATTTGATGAACCACATGCTCCACGTCGTCGCGGCGGGTCCGCAGGTAGGGGTCATCCATCTCGTCGAAGATCCGCACCAGGATGTCACGCTGCATCTGCAGCGCCCACTCGGCGCTGCAGAGCTGGTCGCGAATGATCTTGCGGACCTCGTCGACCAGGGCGACGTCATCAAGCATCAGCAGGTGGGTGTCGATGAACTCGGCGATGTTGAGCGGCGTGGAGGCTGGGATTTGATCGCGCACCGACTTCAGGGCGCGGCGGGCCGCCGCCACCGCCTGGTTCAGGCGGTCGAGCTCGGGACCGACCTGCTCGCGGCCGATCGTGGTCTGGGTCGCGGTGCGCAGGCCATGACCCGTGATGAAGGCGGGACCAATGGCCACGGAGCGGGCCGCCGCTACCCCGATGCCCTGAAAGGCGATGGTCACTCCGCCTCCCCGAAGCGGTTGCTGATCAGGTTCTCGAGGGCGCCGAGCGCGGCCTCCGCGTCGTCGCCGGTGGCGTCGATCACGATGCGGCTGCCCCGGCTGGCCGCCAACATCATCACCCCCATGATGCTCTTGCCGTTGACCCGCTGGCCGTTGCGCTCCAGCTCGATGCGGCTTGTGAAGCCGCTGGCGCAGCTCACCAACTTGGCGGCCGCCCGGGCGTGGAGTCCAAGGCGATTGATGATCTCGATCTCCAGGCGCGCCATGGTGCCTCAGGCCTCATCGGGACGGGGGGCGCATCTGAGCACGCCCTCGCGTCCCCCTTGGAGGGCCTTGTCCGCCGTTTGGTCCAGGTCGAGGCTGGCATAGCTCAGGGCGCGCACCAGCATCGGCAGGTTGACCCCCGCCAAGACGCGGACCCGCGGGTGTCGCTGACCCAGGTCCACGGCCAGGTTCGCTGGGGTGGAGCCGTAGAAGTCGGTCAGCACCAGGACACCGTCGCCCTCATCGAGGCCATTGACACGGCGCTGGGCCTCCTCGAGCAAGGGGTCGCAGGGGGCATCGTTCTCCACCTCCAGGGCGTCGGCGCGAGTCGGGCAGGTGCCGAAGATCCCGGTCGCGATGCGCAGGAGCTCGCTCCCCAGGGACCCATGGGTGATCAACAACACACCCACGCTCATTGGAGCTCCCGATGGCGGACCATGACCCGGTGTCCGGCCTGCTCGAAATGTCGGCGTAGGGCCTCGGCCATGTAGACCGAGCGGTGCTGTCCACCGGTGCAGCCGACGGCGATCGTGAGGTAGCTGCGCCCGTCGCTCTCGAACCTGGGGATCCAGCGGTCGAAGTAGGCGGCGATGTCGTCGCGCATCTGATGCACCTCGGCGCTCTTCTCCAGGAACGCGATCACCGGCCCATCGAGCCCGCTTAAGGGTTTGAGCTCGCTTTGCCAATGGGGGTTGGGCAGGCATCGCACGTCGAACAGGAAGTCCACGTCGCGCGGCACCCCGTGCTTGAAGCCGAAAGACTGGAGCAGGATCGAGGCCTTGGGGGAGGCGGCGCCCAGCAGGCGCGCCCGCACGAGCTGGCGCAGCTCGTGGACGTTGGTGAGGGTGGTGTCGATGCGGATGTCGGCCACCTGTCGGACCGGCTCCAGGAGCTGGCGCTCCAGCTCGATGGCCTCGGCCAAGGGGCGTTCACCGCGGGTGAGGGGGTGGCGACGACGTGTCTCGCTGAAGCGCCGGATCAGGGTATCGGTCTGGGCGTCGAGAAAGACCACCTGGCATTCCACGCCACGTTCCTGGGCCGCCTGGATCAGGTCGGGAAGATGCTGGAGCTCCGCCCCCTCGGTGCGTGCGTCAACGCCCACGGCCGTGTATTTGAAGGCGGCATCCAAGTCCTCGTTTAGCCCCAGGGCGAGGTCCTTGAGCAGGAACAGCGGCAGATTGTCGATGCAGTAGTAGCCCATGTCCTCCAAGGTGTGAAGGGCCACACTCTTGCCGGAGCCGGACAGACCACTGACGATGACGAGCTTCATGGCGGGGCGCGGGTCGCTGGAGTGGGTGCTGTGGGGCTAGGGCCCGACGGGCAGTGCCAAGGTGGCGGCCAACCTCATCTCAGCGCACCGGCCCGGGCGGGTTCGGCCGATCGTTGGAGATGGCGCGCGCCTGCCGATCGATGAAGTCCGCCCCGGCATCGTAGCCCCGGATCCTTAGGATCTGGTGGCGCACCGCCGCCTCCACCAGGATCGCCAGGTTGCGCCCGGGCGCCACCGGCATGGTGAAGCGTGGCACCGCCACCCCCAGCACATTGGTCGCCGACAGGCTGCCGGCCAGGCGGTCGATGTGCTCCAAGATCGATCGATCCAGGGGCTTGAGATCGATGATCAGGTTGAGGGTCTTGCGCCGCGCCACGGCCCCCTCCCCGAACATGGCCCGGATGTTAAGGATGCCCAGACCTCGAACCTCCAGAAAGTCCTGAAGCGGTTCCGGGCAACGGCCCTCGATCTGCTCCGGGGCCACCCGCGCGAATTGGGGCGCGTCATCGGCGATCAAGCGGTGCCCGCGGCTGATCAGATCCAGGGCCAGCTCACTCTTGCCCACCGCCGGGTCGCCGATCAGCAGTACCCCCATCCCCAGGACCTCGATGAAGACGCCGTGGATGGTGGTGCATTCCGCCAGCGCATGGGTCAGGTAGTAGCGCAGGTGATTGATCAGCTCCTCGTCCGGCACTGGGGTCCCGAGGAGCGGCGTGCCGGTGCGGGCCGCGTGCTCGCGAAAGGTGTCATCCGGCGCGATGTCATCGGAGAAGATGACCGCCGCCGGCTGCTCGTCGAACAGCTTGGTGATGGTCTCAGCGCAGGCGGTCGCCCCCAGCCCCGCCAGGTAATTGAGCTCGGCATGACCGATGACCTGGAGCCGATTGGGATGGATGCAGTTGAGGGAACCGATCAGGGACTGCTTGGCCACGGCCGGATCGCTGCCGCGCAGGGATCGCGGCTCCGTCGGCGGAGGGGTCAGCCAGCGCAGTCTGGACCTGGGACCGGTGTGCCGGATCAGAGACTGGAGACTGTCAGGCATGGCGCCGCAGCGGGATGGCCCCTCAGGGGGCAAACACCTTGAGGATGGCCGCCGAGGATTCTGCCTCGCGCAGGCGCTTGCGCACTCTGGGGTCGCTGAACAGGCCCGCCAACTGGGCGAGGAGCTGCAGGTGCTCTTCGGTTGCGCTCTCGGGCACCAGCAGGGCGAACGCCAGGTCGACCGG
>JBLMWY010000062.1:0-5539 GCA_050257475.1 Bdellovibrio bacteriovorus | reverse complement strand
GAGCCGTTTCATGGCTCATGTCGCAGTACGTTGCTTGGTTATTCCCTGAGACCATGGCCGCGTGGAAATTACTTCCCGCCCGTTGCGATATGCCCTTGACGGCGGCGACGCACCCTGACGCCACGAGGGCACCTCTTGGATGGGGCAGGGAGCGGGGAGCCTGTGTAAGATGCGGTCCCGAGAGCGATCGGCGGTCCGGTGAGCGGCCACGCCGAGGCGTGCTCTGAGGGGGCCGCCGGCCCTGGGGCCACTGAAGACCTCGGCACCGACCGGGGACTGGAGGATGCACCGTGTTGTTTGCCTGCAAGTGTCAGGACCAGCGTATCGAGGTCATCGAGGACCTGGAGCGCCTGCAGGAGGCGGCCTGGATCGACGTCTCGGAGGCCACGGAGGAGGAGTTGGAGATCGTCTCCCCCCTGGTGCCCCACACCTTGCCGGACGAGGAAGACGCGGACGAGATCGAGGCCAGCACCCGATCCTACGTGGACGAGCAGGGGTTCCACCTTTCGACCCTGTTCCTCCATCAGGTGGAGGGCAAGCCCGAGAACACCAGTGTGACCCTGGTCTTCACCCAGGGTCGCCTGATCACGGTCCATGATCGGGACGTGCCAGCGATCCGTCTCCTGCGCATGCGGGTGCGTCGCCAGCCGGCCCTCATCTCAGACCCCATGGGTCTGTTCGCGAGCCTGCTTGAGATCGCCGTGATGGACCTCGGGGATACCCTCCAGGAGCTCTACCGGGACCTGGAGGAGACCAGCCACCTGGTGCTCGAGGACCCGGATGCGGACCTGGAGGACGCCCTGGAGCGCCTGGCCGGGCACGAGACCGTCAACGGCAAGGTGCGCCTGCGCCAGCTGGATGCCCGCCGGGATCTGGCCTTTGTGCTGCGCAGCGCCCAGGCCTCCAAGCCCGCGGCCAAACGGCTGAAATACCTGATGTCCGAGATCGACGCCCTGCTGCCTCACAACAACTATCTGTTCGAGAAGGTGAACTTCCTGCTCCAGGCGGCCCAGGGCTTCATCAACATCGAGCAGAACAAGATCATCAAAATCTTCTCGGTGGCGGCGGCGGCCTTTCTGCCACCCACCCTGATCGCCAGCATCTACGGCATGAACTTCGAGTTCATGCCGGAGCTGCACTGGGAGCACGGCTACCTGATCTCCATCGGCGTCATGATCGCCGCTGGGCTGCTGCCGGTCGTCTACTTCAAGCGCAAGGGCTGGCTGTGACGAGACGCCAGCCCCTGGGGCCTGGGGACGCTAGCGGATGTGAGCCGGCTCGTGCTTGAGTAGATAGGCCTCCTCCTCGGGGCTCAGGTCCACCTGATCGAACCCGGTGAGCATGGGCGCCACATGCTCACGGAAGGAGTGCCCCGTGGTCAGCAGATACACATGGGCAATCACGAAGGCCAAGATGACGTAGGCCGCCGCTGTGTGGATCAGGGCCACGCCGGAGAGCCAGGCCGGGGCATTGGGCAGGTCCCGCCAGGCGAAGTAGAAGAGATAGGCCAACCCCGAGGCCCAAATGGCCGGGAACAGGACCAGCTTGAGGCTGAGATAGGCCAGGGCCTGCAGCGGGTTATGCTTGCGCCAATAGGCCTTGCGGTAGGGGTGGCGCTCACCCTTGAAGATCCCGTAGGCATAGAAGCGCGCCACCTGCCAAAGGCCATTCAGGGTCGGGACATAGTGCCGCCAGGTGCCCGTGGTCAGGTGCCAGAAGACGGCGAAGATCCACAGGAGCACCAGGGCCAGGGCGGCCAGGGTATGAATGGTGACCGCGTCCTCGAAGGCGACGAAGGCGTGGAGCCCATGGATCCCAAAGCCCTGAACAACAGGGTCAGGATCAAGCCGACCTGGGTCCAGTGCCAGAAGCGCTCGAAGCGCGAGTAGATGAGGACTTGGCGCAGGCTCATGCGTGGTCACCCCCCTTGGTGGAGCCGGTGCGGGATCCGGTGAAGCGACGGATGAGCCCGTGGCCCAGGGTCCCTCCGCGGGTGCCCAGCACCAGCAGCAGCCCACCAAGATCCAGCCAACGATTGCCGTCCCGACCGGGGAGATAGACCCCCTCGACCCCGGCCAGGCGGCCGTCCTTGGCGTGGCAGTCCTGGCAGGCGAGGGCGTCCTCCTTGGGGGCCACCATGTGCGTGATGGACCAGTAGGAGACCGTCTCCAGGAATCCGTAGTCGCCCGAATAATCCAGCCCGAAGTCCTTCATCCCCCGCTCGATGGCCTTGGCCATATCGTAGTTGCCCCAGTAGGCCGCCTCGTCGTCGCCCCAGAGGTGCGTATAGACGAGGGTCCCGTTGCCCGTATCGAAGGGCTGCCAGGTGTGCATACGCTTGAAGGGCCAGATCCGCGAGCTCCCATCGTCCCGGGAGCCCTGGTAGGCGTTGATCGGGATGGGTTGGTCATTGACGTCGAAGTGGGTATCGACGGTCGTATACCGCATCTATCCGTTAAACCAGCCGTATTCGGGGACCACGGCCTCCGCGTAGCTGAAATTGCCCTTGATGGACTTGTAGGTGTAGCGCTCCTCGCCGTTACCCTGGGTATAGCCGTGCTCGTGATAGCCCTGGCCATTGCGGGTCTTACCGGCCGTGCGCCAATCCCAGTCCATCACGGTGGCGACCCCACCCCGGGCGAATTCCGGGATGTGGCAGCTCTGGCAGGCTACGGAGTGGACATGATCGTTGAGCTTCAGGTGCTCCACGGAGGTGGCGGGGTGGGGGGCGGTGCCGTGGCAGGACTCGCAGGTCGCCACGTCGCGCCGCGCCCCGGGCCGGCCCAGGCCCTCCGTATCCTTGGCGATTACGTGGTAGCGGCTACCGGCCCAGACATGGTCCTTGGTCAGGTGGCAAGCGGTGCACGCGAAATTCTCGCCTTGCCGCGACATGTGGACGTCCAGGTCGCGGGGTGGGTCCTTAAGGGCGGTGGACAGGTCCCCGTGCTTGACGTTGTCCCCGCCACCGCCGTTGAAATGGCAGGCCCCGCAATTGGCCCTCTGGGGTAGTCCCACGTTCTGGGCCACCCGGGCCAGGTCGATGGCCGGCTTGCCCTCGAACATGACCGCGCAGGCCTGATTGCCCTCGCTATTGGGCGTCTTGTAGTAGGTGCCTGTCAGGTCGTGACAGACCAGGCAGTCGATGTTTGCCTGGTTGGAAAAGTCGAAGCGCTCGTCCTTCCAGCCGCAGCCCGCATGGCACTGGGCGCACATGCCCTCGTTTCCGCGGGCATTGGTGCAGAAGTTGTTGACCAGGTGCCGCTTGCCGAGCATCTGACCGGTCTCGGGATCCTGGTACTCCCAGGTCCAATGCAGGCTCGTCATGAAGTGCTTGCCGGCCTCCGTATGGCAGCCCAGGCAGGCACGGGTGACCTCCGGGCCGCTGGTGAAGGGCCCCTTGAGCTCCTCGAATAGGGTGTGGTCGGCGGTGCCCCCGGTGAGGGGGCCTAAGACCTGTGGCTGGGATTGCACCGCGGCTGGTGGCGTGGGCCAGTTGTCACGGGCCTGGGCCAGGCCAAGAGGCAGCAGCGCCAGGGCGAGCAGGCCGCCGGTGAGGATGCGCATGGGGGGGACCTCGTCGAATTGAAGATGCCGAACCCGGGAGATACGGCGGCCGGGCCCTGAAAAACTCAATTTGCCTCAGGTCCGTTATGGACTCACTGATGTTCCGCGATTTCCCCGCGGACGCCCTCGCGATTCAAGGATCCCTCGTCCAGGACCCAGACCTGGTCCATGTGCTTAAGTCCTTCCCTGCGATGGGTGATGAGGAGCACGCGGCGGCCGGTCATGAGGCGGTTGAGGGTCTCCATGAGGGCCTGGGCGGTGGGACCATCCAACCCCTCGGTGGGCTCATCGAGGATCAGGACTGGGGCGTCCTTGAGGAGGGCGCGGGCGATGGCCAGCCGGCGGGCCTGACCGCCCGAGAGGGCGATCCCCCCCTCGCCGACCTGGGTCGCGTAGCCTTCGGGTTGGGCGCTGATGAACCCGTGGAGCTCGGCCGAGCGGCACACCTGCTCCAGCCGCTGCTGGGAGGCGGAGGGATCGGCGAGCAGCAGATTGTCCCGAATGGTCCCGGAGAAGAGATGGGTGTGCTGGGATACCACCGCGATATGGCGCCTGACCTCCTCCCCCCCGAGGTCGGCGATGTCCGTGCCCCCCAGGGTGATGCAGCCGTGGTCCGGGGACCAGAAGCGCAGCAGCAGGTTGACCAGGGTAGTCTTGCCGGAGCCGGTTGGGCCCAGGAGGGCGATCTTGGCGCCCTCGGACCACTGGAGATCGATGCCGCTCAGGGCCGGTCGAGGCGCCCCGGGATAGGTAAAGCTGACCCCTTCGAAGGTGATGGCGAAGCCCTGTGGCGGTGGGGCAGGGATGCTCGGCTCCGTGACCAGGGGCTCGGCCTCCAGGATCTCCAGCACGCGCCGGGTCGCGGCCCGGGTCTCGCCCAGGGACTGGAAGGCGGCGGGTAGCGGCGCCACCGCCTCGAAGGCGGCCAGGGCGAACAGCGCCAGCATCACCAGATCCGGGGGCGCGATGGAGCCGTCGCGCACCAAGGGGATCGCCGTCCAGACCGTGAGCCAGAGGGCCAGGTTCGCGGTCAGCCCCAGGGCACCCTGGGACAGGCCGGTGAGACCAGAGAGCCGCTGCTGCTCGCGTCCGAGCCGGCGACTCAGATCGTTGATGTGGTTGGCCTGGGCCGGGTCCGCCCCATAGGCCTGGAGCTCGGCCAGACCCTGCACACCGTCCACTGTGGCCGCACGCAGCTCGGACTTGAGGGCCACTACCTGGCGCCCAGGCCCTTCCCCAAGGGACCGGACCACCCAAGGGACACCGACCCCGCCGAGGAGCAGAAGTCCGAGCAGGATCAGGGCCAGCGCCGAATCGTAGCGCCACAGGAAGAGCAGAAAGGCGAGGCTCGCCAGGGCGGCGGTGAGGGTCGGGACCAGGGTGCGCAGGTAGAAGTTATCCAGGGTGTCGATATCGGCGCGGATGCGGCTCAGGAGATCGCCGCTGCGATAGAGCTGGAGCCGGGCCGGCGCCAGCGGCTCCAGTCGCTCATAGAACCAGACCCTCAAGGTCGAGAGCAGGCGCAGCGTCGCTTCATGGGTGACGAGTCGCTCCCCGTAGCGCCCCAGGGTGCGGGCGATGGCACAGGCCCGGATGATCGCCGCGGGGGTAAAGTAATTCATGCTCACGCCGGCGGCGCCCGCGATCGCCATGGAGGCGATGAACCAGCCGGAGACCGCCATCAGGGTGAGGTTCGCGACCAGGGTGATGAAGGACAACACGATCCCCAGGGCCATCCAGCCCGCGTAGGGTCGGAACAGCCGGAGCAGGCGCCACAGGTCCTTCAAGCTCCTAGCTCCGGCCCGAGGACCAGCCGCCGGTAGGGCCCATCGCGGTGTGCCAGCTCTTGCGGAGGGCCGGACTCCACGACCTGACCCTGCTGAAGCACCAGGACGCGATCCGCCGCCCGGATGCTCGCCGCCCGGTGGGCGATAGTGACCAGGGTTCGGCCCTCGGCCAAGCGCTCGATCCCCGC
>JBLMWY010000061.1:0-7532 GCA_050257475.1 Bdellovibrio bacteriovorus | reverse complement strand
GGCGCCGCCCATCCCCTGGTGCCGACCTCCCCGTCCGCGGGCAAGGAATCCGATCGCCATGCGTAACGTCGCGTCACTGCTTTTTTCGGGAGGTCTTGCCTTCCTGCTGCTGGCGCTCGGCGCCCAGCTCGCCTTCGGCGATCCGGTCATGCGGGTCGGGGCCGAGTACCTGCGGGTCGCCGGGCCAGAGCTTGGTGCGGCCAACCTGGTGACCGCCATCCTGGCGGGTTACCGGGGATTCGACACCCTGGGTGAGCTCTCGATCCTGTTTGCGGCGGCCACCGCCGCCGGGCTGGTGCTCGGGCATCGCCGCGCGGATGCACCTCGGGACCCGCCGGGCGGTCTGATCCTCCGCGCCGGGGCGGACCTGCTATTCCCCCTGCTGCTGGTGGTGGGGATCTACATCGTCCTGCACGGTCACCTGACCCCGGGGGGCGGCTTCCAGGGTGGCGTGGTCCTGGCCGCGGCCTTCTTCGTCGCGGTCCTCGCGGACCCTTCCCGCAGCCTGAATCAGGGCCTGATCTCCTGGATCGAGGGCTTCGCCGGGGCCTCCTTCATCCTGATCGGGATCTGGGCCCTGGTGGCGGATGGGGACTTTCTCGCTCCCATGCTTGGCACCGGGGTCATGGGTCAGATCCTGTCCGCCGGAACCCTGCCGCTCCTGTCCGTCGCCATCGGGCTCAAGGTGGGCTCCGAGCTGGCGGGGCTGATGGCCCACCTCTCCGATACCGAGGCGCGCGACCAGTGATTCACTTCACATTCGAGACTGTCGTCTATGTCGGCGCCATCGGACTGGTGGTGATCGGCGCCCTGGGCCTCGTGCTCTGCAACCACCTGTTCCGCATGCTGCTGGCGCTGGGGATCGCCGAGTCGGGGGCGAACCTGCTCCTGATCCTCACCGGATACCGGCCCGAGGCCACGGCCCCCATCATCGGCTACGGGCCGGTCGGCGCAACCATGGTGGACCCCCTGCCTCAGGTGCTGGTGCTTACCGCCATCGTTATCGGCGTCGGGGTGCAGGCCATGGCCGTGTCCATGCTGGTGCGCGTCTACCGTGCCTACGGAACCCTGGACGTGCGGGAGCTGCGCAGGCACATGGAGCTGGACGTCTCCGCCGCCGCGGGCATCCCGGCTCCGTCTAGCACCCAGGCCCCGGCGGGCGGGCGGCCCCTGCCGCCGGTGCCGGCCTATCGGCCGACCCACGGCCGCGCCCAACCCCGGGAGTCCTGATCATGAATCAGATCGTCCTCCCGGTGGTGCTGCCCCTGCTCGCCGCCTTTCTCATGCAGCCCCTGGCTCAGGTGTCCCGGTTGGCGGCCCGCGCCTTGGGTCCCTTGGTGTTGGTCGTCTGCGCCTTCGTCATCGCACGGCTCTGGCTCGACTACGGCGAGGCCCCCTTCAGCGTGGCCATTGGCGGTTTTGCCCCGCCGCTGGGCATCGTCTTCTATGCAGATCACCTGGCCCTGCTGTTTGCCCTGGCGGTACCGCTCTTCACCCTGCTGTTCTGGCCAGGGCTCGGTGATCGGGACGCGGATCCCGGCCACTGCGCCCGGCGCGACGCCCTGGTGCTGCTCCTGGTAGCGGCGGCGAGTGGCCTTGCCCTCTCCGGCGACCTGTTCAACATCTACGTCTTCTACGAGCTGGCGGCGGTTGCCTCCTTCGGCCTGGCCTCGCTCACCGGCACCCCTCGGGCCCTGGTGGCGACCCTGCGCTACCTGCTGATCAGCGCCTTCGGTTCCGTGCTGGCCCTGGTGGGCATCTCCTTCCTGTACATGGCGACTGGCACCCTGAATCTGGCCCAGCTCGCCCAGCTCGCGCCCTACACCCTGCAGGGGCCCCTGGGACTCGCCGCCTTTGCACTCATGGTGGTCGGCTTCGGGGTCAAGGCGGAGCTCTTCCCACTCAACGCCTGGGTGCCGGAGGTCTATGCCACGGCCCCGGCGCGGGTCTCGGCCCTGCTGGCGGGCCTGGTATCCAAGCTGGCCGTGCTGGTGGTGGTGCGGCTCCTGGTGCTGGTCTTCCAGCAGCCGGAGGCGGCCCAGCTCTTGCTGGTGCTTGGCGTGCTCGGGATCCTCACCGGCGAGCTTGCCGCCTGGCGGGCCCGGGACTTCCCGCGGATGATCGCCTTCTCCTCCATCGGGCAGCTCGGTATCGTCTTCATCGCCTTCTCCATCTCTGGGGACGCCGGGCTGCTGGCCGGCATTGCGGTGGCCCTGCACCATCTGATTGTCAAGTCGGCGCTCTTTGGGCTCGCGGCGCGCTGGAACGGGTCCCTGGACGCCCTGGCCGGTGCTGCCCGGCGCTCGCCCCTGGCCGCGGGGCTCTTTGTGCTCCTGGCGCTCTCCCTGATTGGGGTTCCGCCCCTGCCGGGCTTCTGGGCCAAGCTCCTGGTCCTGGTGGGGCTGGCCCAGGGCGGATCGACCCTCCAGCTCTCGGCCCTGGTGGCCATCCTGCTGGTGACCGCCGTTGAGGCCAGCTATCTGTTCCGGGTGGCCATGCGCCTCTACCAGGACGGGAAGTCGCCCCCGGCGCCCCACGCCCCCTGGGATCTGGGGGTGACGGCGGCCCTGGGCGCGGTGCTCCTGGTCTCCACCCTGGGGATCTCGCCGGTCGCGGAGTCACTGAGGTCGGTCGCCCGCCAGGCCGGAGACTTGCCCCTCTACGTCGACACCGTATTCCCCCAGACCGTGGCCGGTAAGGATTGATCATGACGACCAGCCTGACGTCCCTGGATACCCTGTTCCTGGTCTCGGCCCTGACCCTGGTGCTGATGCTCCTGATGGGGCGGATGCGGATGGCGGGCCCCGCCTCGGTCGTCCTCTACGGGGCCCAGTTCGCCGCCCTGGTGGGCACCGGCACCCTGTTCGGGGAGCCGGTGGCCTCGTCCTTCGTGCTTTCGGTGCTCGATCAGCCGTTGCACTGGCGTTTTGACGCCGTCTCCTGGTTCTTTGCCATGATCACCATCGGGGCCGCCTTCGTCTCGGCCTGGTATGCGGCCGGTGCCTGGATGGATCGGCTTCGGGAGCAGGGGCGCAGCCCCCGGCTCTTCCATGTGACCCTGGCGCTCAACGTACTCTCCATGCTGTTGCTGCTCGGCAGCGGGGACCTCCTCTCGCTCTTCCTGGGTTGGGAGCTGGTGAGCTGGGCCAGCTTCCTGATGATGGCCCTGGCCGGGGGGCTGGCCTTCAAAATGGCGCTGCGCTACCTGGCCTACGCCTTCTCCGGGGCCATGGCGGTGCTGGGGGGTCTGGCGCTGATCTACAGCCAGGTGGGCTCCTTCGAGTACGGCCAGGTCATGGCGGCGTTGCCCCAGATGAGCGACGGCCAGATCTGGACCCTGCTGCTCCTGCTCGGGGGCGGCTTCGGGGTGAAGATGGGGCTGCTGCCCTTCCATCTCTGGCAGGCCGGGGCCTATGCGGAGACCCCCGGACCCGGCTCCGCCTTCCTGGGTGCCATCTCCTCGCGCATGGGGCTCTACGCGATCGCGGTGGTCTTCATCGCCATGGTGGGGATCACCCGGCTGGTCCACCTGGAGGTGCCCTTCACCTTCATGAGCGCCCGGGATCTTCTCGCCTGGATCGCGGTCCTCACCATTATCTTCCCGACCTTCACCGCCCTGCAGCAGCATGACGCGCGCTACCTGCTGGCCTGGCACGGCATCGGCCAAGGCGGCTACATGCTCCTTGGCCTGGTCACCGGCAGCGCCATTGGCTCCGCCGGTGGGATCATGCACGTGTTCAACCATGCGACCTATCAGGCCGCGCTGTTCATGTCGGTGATCGCGGTGCTGCACCGCACGGGCACCACCGATCTCAACAAGCTGGGCGGGCTGGTGGCGCGCATGCCCCTGTCCTTCCTGGTCATGCTCTTCGGCATCATCGGCCTGGCCGGGCTGCCGCCGATGAACGGGTTCGTCTCGAAATGGATGGTCTACCGGGCCTTGCTCTCCGAGGGGATGCCGCTCCTCTTCGTGGGTGCTGTGATCGGGACTCTAGGCACCATCCTCTCCGTGTATAAGCTGATCCACAACATCTTCCTCGGTCAGCTCCGGGTCGAGCACGAGGGCGTGCGCGAGGCGCCGCTGTCCATGCTGATTCCCATGCTTGGGCTGTCCGCCATCATCTTCCTCTCCGGGTTCATCCCCGGACCGGCGCTTGCCTGGGTGGCCCAGGTGCAGCAAGCGCTGGGCCTGCCCGCGGTCCCCTTCACCCTGGGTGGCATCGCCGACCCGCGCGGCGGGCTGGATATGATCTGGCTGGTGAGCATCCTGATGGCCGGCTTCGCCGTGGGGGCCCTGGTCTTCTTCGGACTCGGCAACAAGTCCAGACGGGTCCACCAGCTCGACAACTACGCGGGTGGACACTTCCTCACCGCCGACGTGCGCTACCAGTACAGCGACAACTTCTACGCCGGTCTGATGCACCTGATCGCCCCCTGGTACCGGGGTGCCTTCCAGTGGCTGGAGGGGGCCATCGCGTCTGGCCTGGAGCTGGTCTCCTATGCCACGAACGGGCTCTATCGAATGGCCCAGCCCATGCTGCTGGTGCTGGCGATGGCGGTAGCGGCTCTGGCCTGGGCCACGGTCTGACGGGGGAGAGAGACAGATGGACTGGAAGACGCTGGTGGTCGAGCTGACCCTGATGCCCCTGGTGGCCTTCATCGTGGGGCTCTTCATGGTCCTGATGATGCGCAAGATCGCCGCGCGCATCCAACGCCGGGTGGGTCCGCCCCTGATGCAGCCCCTGTGGGACATCATTAAGCTGCACGGTAAGGAGACCCAGACCTCCCATGGCCTGATCCACGAGATCGGGATTGTCATGGCCATCGGCGGCTATGTGGCGGCGGAGACCCTGCTGCCCGTGCCCGGTATGAACGGGCTGGCGGAGCAGAGTGGGCTGATCGGGCTCCTCTACATGACCATGATCCCGTCTCTGGGGCTGGCCCTGGGGGTTGGGCAGTGCGCCAATCCCAATGGCTCCATCGGGATCTCCCGGGCCCTCACGGCCATGCTGGCCTACGACATCCCGATGGTGATCGTGATCTTCGGGGTGGCCTACCAGTTCGGCTCCCTGAACCTGGTGGACATCATCGCTACCCAGCAGGCCGGCGGGGTCGAGACCTGGGGCATCGCCCAGATGCCGCTCCTGGCGATCGCTGGGCTCTTCGCCATGCAGGCGATGCTCGGCAAGCAGCCCTTCGAGATCTACGTGGCCCCGGCGGAGATCGCCACAGGCCCCATGGTGGAGATGGGGGGCAAGTTCCTGGGCGGGCTCTTCGTCATGCAGTGCTTCCAGCTCTACACGGCCGGCGTCCTCTACACCTCCCTGTTCCTGGGGGGCGGAGAGAACTGGCTGACCTTCCTACTCAAGGTCTTCGCGGTAGTGGCCATCCCCATGACCATCGCCTTCGTCTTCCCCCGCTATCGCACCGAGGACATGGTGCGCCTGGTCTGGAAGTGGCCGACCATGATCGGGCTCCTGGGCATCGCCTTCGTGATGCATTGATTACAGTCCGCGAGTGAACGCAAATGAACGCGAATAATAGGGGTCAAAGGATTCGTTGCCGCTTGATGGGCTGCCGAGCCGTCCCGTGGCTATCCTTACTTCCCTTGAGGTATTAAGGGCATGGTCAACGAGACCCAACCCTCTTTGGCTTGAGTGGCTCGTCGCACCGATTGAATGTCCTAATTTGCGTTTATTTGCGTTTATTTGCGTTCATTTGCGGATAAGAACTCTTTACAAGGTGACCCATGACTCAGCTTGAGAAGGTATCCGCGTCCGGCGGCATGATCCCGGTGAAGGCGGGCACCAAGCGCACCAATCCGCTCGCGAACGTGTTCGACGAGCTGGTTCGCTTCGCCCAGTCCAAGTCCCTCTTCATGCTGCACTATTGCACCGGTTGCGGGGCCATCGAGCTGCCCCCCGCCATGACCTCCCGTTTCGACATGGAGCGCCTCGGCATCCAGCCCATGGTCTCGCCCCGCCAGGCCGACATCCTGCTGGTCACGGGCTATGTGTCGGTCAAGACCCTGAAGCGCGTCATCCTCACCTATGAGCAGATGAATTCGCCCAAGTACGTCATCGGCATCTGCTCCTGTACCGTGAACGGCGGCATGTACTGGCAGAGCTATGCCACCGCCAAGAAGCTCAACGACTACATGCCGGTGGACGTCTATATCGCGGGCTGCATGCCGAGGCCCGAGGCGGTGATCGCGGGTCTGAGGGATCTGATCGACGACATCCGGGAGGGCCGGGCGGATTCCTGGAAGGACTATTACCGCCGTTATGACCACTACCTCGGCAATCAGCAGCGGCTCTTCGGAGAGACCTGGCAGACCCCCACGGACGTGATCGCGGAAGCCCGCCACTATGGCCTCTTCAGTCCCGAGACCCTGGGCGAGCATACAGCGCTGCTGGAGCAGCACCAGCGGCCCCTGGAGGCCCTGGAGATGAAGCTCGAGATCCCGGAGCTGACCGCCCGCAAGTATCAAGACCGGTAGGTCGGGCTTCAGCCCGACGACGCCCCCTCGGCCCGCGCCAATCGCCGCTGTCGGGCTAAAGCCCGACCTACCGAAATCCCCAGCGCAGCGAGACCCGCCCATGAGCAAAGACCTGACCACCTGGCTCGACAGCCTGCTCCAGGAGCTGGAGGGGATCGAGGTCCGCCGCAAGTCGAGCCGCCGCCTGCGGGTCGATGTGGCCCCGGACGCCCTCCCGGCCCTGCTCGAGCTGCTACGCGGCCGCGCCTCCTATGTGCACCTCTCGGCCATCACCTGCGTGGACTGGATCGACGCTGGGCAGTTCGAGCTGATCTATCACGTCTGGTCCTATGAGATGCAGTCCCTGGTCTCCGCCCACACCCGCATCCCGCGGGAGCCGGGGGTCTATATCTCCGTCTACGACATCTACACGCCGGCCGCCTTCTTCGAGCGGGACATCCACGAGATGTTCGGCGTCTACTTCGAAGGCAGCCCGGACATGAGCAAGTTCATCCTCACCGAATGGGATGGCCCGCCGCCCATGCGCAAGGACTTCGACTCCGAGGCCTGGGTGAATCAGCACTTCGACTGGCAGGACTATCACCCGGACTGGCTCAACGATCTGGAGGCCCAGGGGGGCGGCATCGCCATCCGCCCGGACGAGCAGCGCTTCAGCCGGAGGACCATCGATGAGGCCTGAGAACTACGAGGCCCGCCGCCAGCCCCCGAGCCACGAATACGAGCTCAACATCGGGCCCAACCACCCGGGGATCGAGGGCAACTATGCCTTCAAGCTGCGGCTCCATGGGGATCAGGTGATCGAGGGTCGGGCAGACGCCGGCTATCTGCACCGGGGATTCGAGAAGCTCATGGAGGGGCGCCTGTGGATACAGAACCTGGCCATCACCCCGCGCATCTGCGTCCCCGACCCGGTGCCCATGGAGGTGAGCTATTGCCTGGCGGTGGAGGACCTGTGCGGGCTGGAGGTCCCCGCCCGCGCCCAGTGGCTGCGGGTGCTGCAACTGGAGCTCTCCCGCATCGCCGCCCATCTCTT
>JBLMWY010000060.1:0-3627 GCA_050257475.1 Bdellovibrio bacteriovorus | reverse complement strand
ACCAGGTCCGCCCCCTCCACCGCGGCCGCCGGGTCCTGGCTGTAGCGGTCGATCACCCCCAGCTCCAGAGCGCGCTCCAGATTGGGCAGGGCGCGCCCGCAACCCACGACCTCCGCCACCGCGCGGGCGTTCCGCAGGGCCCGAGCCAGGGACCCGCCGATGAGCCCGACACCGATGATGGTCAGCCGCTCGATCATTCGGCGAGCGCGGCGCCCAAGGCCTCGATGAAGCGGGCGTTCTCATGGGGCAGACCGATGCTCACCCGCAGGTGGTTCGGGAACCCGTAGTTGGCGATGGGCCGGACTATGACACCCCGGCGCAGCAGGGCCTGGTTGATGAGACCGGCCGGGCGGCCCAGGTCCACGGAGACGAAGTTGCCGACCGAGGGGATATAGGCGAGCCCGAGCGCGTCGAAGGCGCTGGTGAGCTGCTCCATGCCGGCGCGGTTGAGCTCCACCGAGGCGCGCACATGGTCCCGATCGCCGAGGGCCGCCGCGGCCGCCACCTGGGCCAGGCTGTTCACGTTGAAAGGCTGGCGCACGCGGTTCAGCAGGTCCGCCACCCGCGGGTCGCTCAGGGCATAACCGACCCGCAGGGCCGCGAGGCCATGGGCCTTGGAGAAGGTACGGGTGACGATCAGGTTGGGATAGGTGCCGACCCAGCGGGACGCATCGGGAAATTCCGGGGCGTCCACGTATTCGGTGTAAGCCTCGTCCACCACCACCATACAGGTCTCGGGCAGGGACTCGATGAAGGCCTGCAGCGCCCCCGATGGGAGCCAGGTGCCGGTGGGGTTGTTCGGGTTGGCGATCCAGACCACCCGGGTGCGGTCGCTCACGAGGTCGGCCATGGCCTCCAGGTCGTGGCCATGGTCCCGGGCCGGGGCGATCCGGGCCCTGGCTCCCACCGCCTGGGTGGCGATGGGGTAGACCGCGAAGGCATGTTCGGAGAACAGCGACTCGGTGCCCGGCTGCAGAAAGACCCTGGCCACCAGATCCAGCACGTCGTTGGATCCGTTGCCGATGGTGACGCCGGGGGGCTCGACACCGTGGTGCTCGGCGATCACCCGGCGCAGCTCGAATCCGCCGCCGTCCGGATAGAGCCCGAGCTCGTTCAGGTGCGCGGCGATGGCCGCCCGCGCCAGGGGGCCAGGTCCGAGGGGGTTCTCGTTGGAGGCGAGCTTGATGGAGCCCGAGATCCCGAGCTCCCGCTCCAGCTCCGAGACCGGCTTGCCGGGGACATAGGGGGTGAGCCCGGCGATTCCAGTAGCGGCAAGGGCGAGGAAGGGGTTATTCGATGGGGTCATAGCATTCGCATTCGTAGGTCGGGCTTCAGCCCGACAAGGACTGTCCGGGCGGTCTGCGAGGGAGGCGTCGGGCTGAAGCCCGACCTACAGGTTCGCAGCATCTCAGAGAACGGCCACGGGATAGGAGCCGAGGATCTTGAAGAGCAGGGCATCGCGCCGCAGGTGCTCCAGGGCCTGGGCGACCTTGGGCTCCTGGCGGTGGCCCAGGATGTCGATGAAGAAGACATAATCCCAGATCCCCCGCCGGGAGGGCCGGGACTCGATGCGGCTCATGCTGATCCCGTGCTCCGCCAAGGGGGTCAGCAGGCCGTGGAGCCCGCCGGACTCGTTGCGGCAGGAGAGCAGGAGGCTGGTCTTGTCGTGGCCGCTGGCCGGGGCGTCCCGGGGGCCGATCACCAGGAAGCGGGTGGTATTACCCGGCTCGTCCTCGATGCGCTCGGCGAGCACCCGCAACCCATAGATCTCCGCCGCCTGGAGGCCCGCCACGGCGGCGCTGCCCGGCTCCTGGGCCGCCAGACGCGCCGCCTCCGCGTTGCTCCCCACGGCCACCCGCTCGGCGTGGGGCAGGTGGCGATCGAGCCAGCCACGACACTGGGCCAGGGATTGCTGGTGGGAGTAGAGCGCCCGGATCGACTCCAGGCCCGGCTCCCGGCTCATCAGGTGATGATGGATGCGTAGGCTGACCTCGCCCACGATCAAAAGGGGCGAGGTCATGAAGAGGTCCAGGGTGTGGCTGATGACCCCCTCGGTGGAATTCTCGACCGGGACCACGCCGTATTCGCAGGAGCCGGCCTCCACCTCCCGGAAGATGTCCCCGATGCTCGGCAGAGCGGCGCTGTGCACCGAGTGGCCAAAGTGCTTGAGCGCCGCGGCCTGGGTGAAGGTCCCCTCGGGGCCCAGGTAGGCGACCCGCAGGGGCCGCTCCAGGGCCAGGCAGGCGGACATGATCTCGCGGAATAGGCGCAGCACCTCCTCGTCCCCCAAGGGGCCGGGATTCAGCGCCTTGATGGCCCGCAGGATCGAGGCCTCACGCTCGGGGCGATAGAACTGAGCCTGCGCCTCGGTCCCGGCCCCGGACTTGATGCGCCCCACCTCCTGGGCGCAGCGGGCCCGCTCGCTGATCAGCCGCAGCAGCTCCCGGTCGATGACGTCGATGCGCTGACGCACCCGCTCCAGATCGTCGCCGGGGTCCTGCGGGGTGCTCATGGGTTGGGGGCCCTGGCCTCAGCTACCCAGGCAGCGCACCGAGAGCACCCCATCGATCGCCCGAATCCTGGCCACCGTGTCCTCGGGGCAGGGACGGTCGATGTCGATCAGGGTCACCGCGACCTCGCCCCGGGAGCGGTTGAGCATGTCCAGGATGTTGAGCCCGGCCGCCGCCAGGTCGGTGGAGATCTGGCCGACCATGTTGGGCACGTTGCTGTTGACGATGGCCATCCGGTAGCCGCCATTGCGCGAGAGCTGGATGTCGGGGAAATTCACCGAGTTGGTGACGGTGCCGTCCTCCAGATAGGCCCGCACCTCCTCCGCCACCATGACCGCGCAGTTATCCTCGGCCTCCTTGGTGGAGGCCCCCAGATGGGGCAGGGTAACCACCCGGGGGTGGTCCTTCAGCAGGTTGCTCGGGAAGTCGCAGCAATAGGCGTAGATATGCCCCTGGTCGAGGGCGGTTACCACCGCATCGTCGTCCAGGATGCCCTCCCGGGAGAAATTGAGCAGCACCGCCCCCCTCTTTAGGATCTTGATCCGCTCGGCGTTGATCATGTGCCGGGTCTCGTCGGTCAGGGGCACATGGAAGGTCACGAAGTCGGAGCGCGAGAGGAGGTCGTCGATGCTGAGCGCCGGCTGCACGTCGCTCGCCAGCTGCCAGGCCCGCTGCACCGTGATGGTCGGATCATAGCCCACCACCCGCATTCCGAGTGCCCGGGCGGCGTTGGCTACCTGGACCCCGATGGCGCCGAGACCGATGACCCCCAGGGTGCGGCCGGGCAGCTCGAAGCCCACGAACTGCTTTTTGCCCGCCTCCACGGCCTTGCCGATCTCCGCGTCCGCCCCGTTGAGACCCCGGGCGAACCGCCAGGCCGGACCGATGTTGCGGGCGGTGATCAGCATACCCGCGATCACCAGCTCCTTGACCGCGTTGGCATTGGCCCCGGGCGCGTTGAAGACGGCGATGCCGCGGGCCGTCATGGCCGCGACCGGGATGTTGTTGGTGCCGGCACCGGCACGGCCGATGGCCTTGACGGTGTCCGGGATCACCAGGTCGTGCATCTTGGCCGAGCGTACCAGGATGGCGTCCGGATGGGCGATCTCCGAGGCCA
>JBLMWY010000059.1:0-6144 GCA_050257475.1 Bdellovibrio bacteriovorus | reverse complement strand
CTTTCTCGATCAGGTACTGGTTACGGTCGATGTCGCTCATGGTCTATATCCCATCGGATGCCCGAGGGGCAGCAGGGGCTCAGGGTCGCTAGGGAAACGCTGACATGTCGCGTTTCCCGTCCGGGCGAGGGAACGCCCGGCATGTTCAGTGGCGATCAGCCACTGAAAATGGAGCGCTTCGAGAGTCGCGTCTCTCGAAACGCGAGCTGATCGAATGCCAGGATGGCATTTGATCAGCATCTCCCTAGCCGCGATACCCGGAAAAACAATGGGCCCCTGCCCCTCGGACAAGGAGCAGGGGCCCGCGCTGATCTAACCGGATCGACCGTGCTCAGACCGGCTTACCGCGATAGACGACCATCTCGGCGCCCTTGGACTGGGCGTAGTTGTCGTAGCCGACCAGACGCACGTGGTTCTTGGGATGGGCCTTGTGACAGGCCTGGGCCTCTCCCAGGATCCGGTCCACGTCGGTCTCGCCGAACATGGGCAGCTTCCACATGTACCAGTAGTGGTCGAAGGCATTTTCCGGCTCGGTGTGCTCGATGGCCGGATTCCAGCCCTTGCCGACGATGTACTCGACCTGCTTGCGGATCGCGTCCTTGTCCATCTCCGGCAGGTAGGAGAAGGTCTCGAACTTCCGGCTGTTGACGTCGTCGAGACTGGATTGGTAGTCCTGCATTTCGCTCATTGGGTTTTACTCCGAAACTGGGTGTTCTGGGTTCGACGCTTGTGGCTCTGGGCGGCGCGCTGGAGCCGAGTGGCGAGCATCTAGTGGCGAGTGGCGAGGCGGGGGCCTAGCCACTCGCACCTCGCTACTCGCGACTTACTTGTGCGCCACATCCAGCTTGTCGACGGTGTCGAACTCGAACTTGATCTCCTTCCAGGTCTCCATGGCGGCCTTGAGCTCGGGGCTCGACTTGGCGGCCTTGGTGAGGATCTCCTTGCCCTCCTTCTCGATGGCCACGCCCTCGTTGCGGGCCTGGACACAGGCCTCCAGGGCGACGCGGTTGGCCGCCGCGCCCGCGGCATTGCCCCACGGATGGCCCAGGGTGCCGCCGCCGAACTGGAGGACTGAGTCGTCACCGAAGATGGTCACCAGGGCGGGCATGTGCCACACATGGATGCCGCCGGAGGCCACGGCGAAGGCGCCGGGCATGGAGCCCCAGTCCTGATCGAAGAAGATACCGCGGCTGCGGTCCTCCTTGATATAGGACTCGCGCAGGAGGTCGATCCAGCCGAGGGTCGCCTCGCGGTCGCCCTCGAGCTTGCCGACCACGGTGCCGGTGTGCAGGTGATCACCGCCCGACAGGCGCAGGATCTTGGTCAGCACCCGGAAGTGGATGCCGTGATGAGGGTTGCGGTCGAGCACCGCGTGCATGGCGCGGTGGATGTGGAGCAGGAGCCCATTGTCACGGCACCACTGGGCGAGACCCGTGTTGGCACAGAAGCCGCCGGTGATGTAGTCGTGCATGATGATGGGCGCGCCGATCTCCTTGGCGTACTCGGCCCGCTTGAACATCTCGTCCGGGGTCGGGGCGGTGACGTTCAGGTAGTGACCCTTGCGCTCGCCGGTCTCCCGCTCGGCCTTGTCGATGGCGTCCATCACGAAGTCGAAGCGCTGACGCCACCGCATGAAGGGCTGGCTATTGACGTTCTCGTCGTCCTTGGTGAAGTCGAGACCGCCGCGCAGGCACTCGTAGACCGCGCGGCCGTAGTTCTTGGCCGACAGGCCGAGCTTGGGCTTGATGGTGCAGCCGAGCAGGGGCCGGCCGTACTTGTTCATGATGTCACGCTCGACCTGGATGCCCTGGGGCGGACCGTTGCAGGTCATGACATAGGCGATCGGGAAGCGCACATCCTCCAGGCGCAGCGCCCGCACGGCCTTGAAGCCGAAGACGTTGCCGACGAGCGAGGTGAAGACGTTGACGACGGAGCCTTCCTCGAACAGGTCGATGGGATAGGCGATGAAGGCGTAGTAGCAGGTGTCGTCGCCCGGGACATCCTCGATGGCGTAGGCGCGGCCCTTGTAGTAGTCCAGATCGGTCAGCAGGTCGGTCCAGACGGTAGTCCAGGTGCCAGTGGAGGACTCGGCGGCGACGGCGGCGGCGGCCTCTTCACGGGGCACACCGGGCTGGGGGGTGATCTTGAAGCACGCCAGGATGTCGGTGTCCTTGGGGGTGTAGTCCGGCATCCAGTAGGTCTCGCGGTACTCTTTCACGCCCGCGCTGTAGCTCTTTGCCATTGGCGAATGTCCTCCGAAGCGGATGGATTGATGGGCCGCGCCGGGATCGGGCGGCCGAGACTCGGGTCTGGCGGGGAGCCCCAGGGCTACCCTCGCGGCCAGGAGGCGTGGCACCACGCAACCTGGCCGCGAATTATAGGCAGCAACCCTATAATTACTAGTCAATATTTCTAATATCACTGATAAGCATAAACTTATATCTATAGGTAACAAAAATGGTGGGGCTATAGCGATGAATGTCTCCCT
Source organism: Bdellovibrio bacteriovorus (assembly GCA_050257475.1). Lineage (GTDB taxonomy): Bacteria > Pseudomonadota > Gammaproteobacteria > Chromatiales > Chromatiaceae > Thiodictyon. The sequence goes on along the minus strand of JBLMWY010000059.1, from coordinate 3,656 downwards.
GCGCCAACTGCGGGTCTTCGAGGCGGTGGCGCGCCTGTCCAACTACACCCGGGCCGCGGAGGAGCTGCATCTGAGCCAGCCGGCGGTCTCCATGCAGGTCCACCAACTGGAGGAGGCGGTCGGCCTGCCGCTCTTCGAGCGTCTGGGCAAGGCCATCGTGCTGACCGAGGCGGGGCGGGAGATCTACCAGTACAGCCGCAGCATCAACCGCGCGCTCCAGGAGATGGAGGAGGTCGTGGAGGCCCTGAAGGGGGTCAACCGAGGGCGGCTACACGTGGCGGTGGCCAGCACCGTCAACTACTTCGCGCCTCGGCTGCTGGCGGTCTTCCATCAGCGCTACCCGGGCATCAGCCCCCGGCTGGACGTGACCAACCGGGAGTCCCTGGTGCGGCTGCTCGACGCCAACGGCATCGACCTCGCCCTCATGGGCGTCCCGCCGGAGACTGTCGACGTCGAGGCCGAGGCCTTCATGGACAACCCTTTGGTGGTCATAGCCCCGCCCGAACACCCCCTGGCGGGGGAGCGTGGCATCGCCCTGGGGCGCCTCGCCCAGGAGGTCTTCGTGATGCGGGAGTCGGGCTCCGGGACACGCCAGTCGATGGAGCGTTTCTTCAGGGAGGCAGGACTGACCATCCGCCACGGGATGCAGATGACCCGCAACGAGGCGGTGAAGCAGGCGGTGCGCTCGGGGCTAGGGCTGAGCGTGGTGTCCCTGCACACCATCGAGCTGGAGCTCGAGACCCGGCGCCTGGTGATCCTGGACGTCGAGGGCTTCCCCTTGACGCGTCAGTGGTATCTGGTCTACCGGCGGGGCAAACGGCTCTCCCCGGCGGCGGCCGCCTTCCGGGACCTCGTGCTGCGGGAGGGACCCCGGATCGCCGCCCCGGTGCCCTTGTGACCGAGGAGAGTAGTCGCCAGCTCGGGTTGACCGAGATTTACCGGGGCCGTCCTCCCTTCCCTGGGGCCCGGGTCCATGCACTACACTACGGGGCTACCGCCGCACCAGTGAACGGGTCTTGACCGGCAAGGCGAGCTACCTGGGCGCCGTCCTCGAAACCCTCCACCGGCGCGGTGGGGGCCGATGGAACGCCGTCCCAGCCACCCAGGACGCGATCGCCGCCGATCCAACCCACGTCGGCCCCTGCAGATTCCCCACCAGATCATGCCCCACCACCATCCCATACTCAGCACCATCAACGACCCGGTGGACTTGCGCCACCTCGCCGAGACGCAGCTCCCCCAGCTCGCCGCGGAGCTGCGCGGCTTCCTGATCGACAGCGTGGCCCAGACCGGGGGGCACCTGGCCGCCGGGCTCGGCGTGGTGGAGCTCACAATCGCCTTGCACTATGTCTTCGAGACCCCCCGGGACCGCCTGGTGTGGGACGTGGGCCATCAGGCCTATCCCCACAAGATCCTCACCGGGCGGCGCGAGCGGATGCACACGATGCGCCAGGAAGGTGGGGTGTCCGGTTTTCCGAGACGCAGCGAGAGCGACTACGACACCTTCGGGGTCGGACACTCCAGCACCTCCATCAGCGCCGCCCTGGGAATGGCCATCGCGGCCCGCCAGGCGGGCGAGCACCGGCACGTGGTTGCGGTGATCGGAGACGGCGCGCTCAGCGCCGGAATGGCCTTCGAGGCCCTGAACCACGCGGGGCCCATGGATCTGGACCTGTTGATCGTCATCAACGACAACGAGATGTCCATCTCCCCGCCGGTGGGTGCCATCAGCGGTCACCTGGCCCGGCTGCTCTCAGGTAAGCTGTATAACACGGTGCGTGAGGGCGGCAAGAGCGCGCTGAAGGCCCTGCCCCACCTGAAGGAGCTGGTGGGCCGCTGGGAGGAGCACATGAAGGGCATGGTGATGCCCGGGACCCTGTTCGAGGAGCTGGGATTTAACTATATCGGGCCGGTGGACGGACACGACGTGCAGTCCCTGGTCCGCACCCTGTCTAATATGCGGGACATGCCGGGACCACGGATCCTCCACGTGGTGACCCAGAAGGGCCGCGGCTACGAGCCCGCCGAGGGGCAGCCGGTGACCTACCACGGCGTGAGCCCCTTCGACCGCCACACCGGTCAGATGAAGAAGGGGGCCGCGGGGGGGCTGACCTACACGCAGGTGTTCGGCGACTGGTTGGCCGACACGGCGGAGCGCGATCCACGCCTCATCGGCATCACCCCCGCCATGTGCGAGGGCTCCGGCCTCACCGCCTTCGCCAAGCGCTTTCCCGAGCGTTATTTCGACGTCGGCATCGCCGAACAGCACGCGGTGACCCTGGCCGCCGGCATGGCCTGCGAGGGGCTCAAGCCGGTGGTAGCCATCTACTCCACCTTCCTGCAGCGGGCTTACGATCAGCTCGTCCACGATGTCTGCCTGCAGAATCTGGACGTGACCTTCGCCGTGGACCGGGCCGGTCTGGTGGGGGCCGACGGGGCCACCCACGCGGGGAGCTTCGACCTGAGCTACGCGCGTCCACTGCCCAACCTTTTGATCCTGGCCCCCTCCGACGAAGACGAGTGCCGCCGCATGCTGCGCACCGCCTACGAGCACCCCGGTCCCGCCCTGGTGCGCTACCCGCGCGGGCGTGGCCCCGGGGCCACCGTCGATCCGCAGGCCCCGGCGCTGACGATCGGGCGCGGCCGGCGCCTGCGGGAGGGCCGGGAGGTGGCCCTGCTGGCCTTCGGGAGCCTGGTGGCCCCGGCCTTGGCGGCGGCCGATCAATTGGACGCCACCCTGGCCGACATGCGCTTCGTCAAGCCCCTGGACGAGGAGTTGATCCTGGGGCTGGCCGAGACCCACGCCCTCCTTGTCACCCTGGAGGAAAACAGCATCGCCGGCGGGGCGGGCAGCGCGGTGGCGGAGCTCCTCGCCGAGCGCCGTCGCTGGGTGCCCTGCCTCCACCTGGGATTGCCGGATCGCTACATCGAGCACGCGGAGCACGCCGCCCAGCTCGCGGCCTGCGGCCTGGACGCCGCCGGCATCGCAACGCGGGTGCGCAGCGAGCTCGCGGCCCTCGCTCAGGGAGACACGGCGTCGCCGGTGAAGGCCCCGTCCCGCCGCCAGGGGGCGGCATGAGGGCCGCGTCTGACCGGGCATCCCGGGGGGTAGTCCTCGCCGTCGTCGCCTCGGCACTCGCCCTGACCTTGGCCGGCCTCCCCTGGGTCTTGGGGAGCGGAGCTCAAGGGGCGTACCAAAAACTGATCAACGACCTGCTCGGGGCCCTGCCGCCCGGCTCCATCCTGACGGATCACTATGAGCGCGGCTGGTTCAGGTCCCAGGCTACCACCGAGCTGGCCCTGGGCAACGCGGTTGGCCAGCCGCGGCGGATCCGCATCGACAGCCAGCTCGACCAAGGTCCTTTTCACTGGCTCAGCTCCGGACTGCCGCCGGCGCTGGTGCGCGTCCATAGCCGCGTGGAGCTGTCGGACCCGCCGGGCGCCCCGATCCTGGTGGTCACGGACCTGGGCGCCGACGGCCGCAGCCGGTCCCGGATCCGCTGGGCGCCGCCGCTCTGGCCCGGCCCCGAGGGAAGCCCTCGGCTAAGTGCCGGCGAGCTGACGGGCAACCTGCGGTTCGAGCCCAGCTCGGGGGCCCTGGACCTGGATCTCGCGCTGCCCGAGGCCGAGCTCGAGGGACACCAGCGATCACTGGC
>JBLMWY010000058.1:0-6761 GCA_050257475.1 Bdellovibrio bacteriovorus | reverse complement strand
CCCACGGGGGGGTAGCGGCAAGCCCTGCCCCACCGGTTCCCGCCCCTCTCAAAGGGCAAAAAACCGTCAATCTTCAATTTTTGGTCATATTCTTATATTGACATCTGCTTTCGTTGACCTAGCTCAGCTCCTTCTCCCGGGGCCGCGATAGGATCTGGGATGGGCTGCGCAGAATCCGGCGCAGTGGGGGGTAACGCATCATCATGTGACGGTTCGGTCAGTCGCCGGGACGGCGGCCTCGCAGGCGGGTGCAACCCCCGCCCGTCCTGGTCGAGCGTTAGGGGCGAGCCGAGCCACCAGGACGACCAGGAGGACTACACCGTGGTTGGTCAATTGTCACTGCCTCGCACCCCAGTCATCACCTTAGGGCTACTGCTCGCGCTACTCGCGCCCAGCGCCTCCGCCGAGATCATCCAAGGACACAACGGCTACATCAGCTACGACACCGAAGCGAAGGAGTATTGGCTACCGACCCTTGCCGAATCCATACCAGCCTACAGCGTGGAGCTCAGCGCCTCCACGGCTCTGTGCGCCGTTTGCCACGAGGACGCCATCGCCCAGCTCAAGGGCTCGGTGCACTTCAGCGTCCAGGCGCCCAACCCGCGCATCCTGTTCCCCGGAGGCGGCGCCCACGGCGCCCTGGACCGCGCCTGCGGGCTCCCGGGAACCACGGCGCTCATCAACTACAACAGCGACATCAACCTGGGTGAGTGTGGCAAGTGCCACGTGGGGCGCTTCATCCCACCCATGGAGGGGGCCTTCACGAGCATATTCTCTCAGATGGGGCTGCCGGACCCAGCGGGCCAGGCCGCGGCGATCGTCAACGGCGGACTCGATTGCATGATCTGCCACGCCGAAAAGTACCTTTCGGTGCGCGACGACCTCTCTGAGGCGGAGCTCGCGACCCTCACCATCGCCGGCTATGCGGAGCCGGGGGAGCCCTCGCCCTCCAGCCACGGCTACGCCAAGCTCTCCCGGGACAACACCGACTTTGACCACGACGGCGAGTACGATCCCTTGATCGACATCACGGGCGACGGGGTGCCCGACATGTGTCTACCGGTGGGCTTCGACGATCAGGGCAACCCGATTTGCGGCTGGCCAACCGTTGCCCAGGACCGCTCGCCAGAGGCCGTCCTATCGGTCGGCAAGACCGACGAGCACAACTGCCTGCGCTGCCACGAGCACGCGCGGACGGGCTACAAGCGCGGGACCCTGTTCCGGGTCGGCTATGACGCCCACGCGAACCTTTGCTTCCCCGACCCGAGCTTGACCGCCGACGACCCCAACTGCCCGGAGCACAACACCTGCACCGCCTGCCACGTGACCCTCGACAGCGACGATGACGGCGATGGAATCAAGGAAAAGGACGTCCACAAGTTCGTGCGCGGACACCTGGTGGGCGGCGACATGGCCGCCGCGGACTATCCGCCGCCGCCCCCTGGCGTGGCAGCAGACCCGAGTGACCCCACTCACCTGACCTGCGAGCAGTGCCACAAAACCTCTGGCCCCAATGGGCTCAAGGGGGCGGTCCACAGCCCGCGACACCTGGAGAAGATCGCCTGTGAGACCTGCCACATCACCCAGAGCGCCGGCATCACCTATTCGATGTACGGTCATGGCGGCCATGTCTCCTTCGGCCGCAACGCCGAGGGGCGAGATACCAAGGTTATCACCGCCGACCACCTGGTGGCGGACGAAGACCAGCCGGGGGACGTGGATGCGGACTTCGCCGCCTACCGGCTGACCCCGGTCCTGATGTGGTTCAACGGATCCACCTCCTTCCTGGCCCAGTCCCTGGCGATCCGCGGCGCCCCCAACGCCAAGATCACGCCGTTCAAGCCCATGGCCAACGGCATGGTGATGGACGGGCGCTTCTTCAAAGGGGAGATGATCCCGAACCAGGCCATGGTGCCCTACCCGGGCAGCAGCCTCGGGCCCTACATGTACAACGCCCACTCCATGTATCGCTTCTATGCGAACGCCATGGAGTGCGATGACCTGCAGTTGCCCGATCCCAAGATGTGCAGCCCAGATGGACTCTACGGTAACGCGGACGCCTTCACCGCGCTCAAGCTGCTCGGAACCATCACGGACAAGGACGGGAATGTCATCGTCAAGGGTCTGACACCGGAGGAGACCCGCAAGGTCACCCTGATGGACCTCCAGGATACGAGCGACCCCAACAAACAGACGATGGCCTTCATGCAGGCCTTCCCGAATCTCATGAACTTCAGCAAGTCGGATTACAAGTACGAGCACTACCTGGTGAGCACCCAGCTCGCCGGCTCCAGCGAGGACCTAGACGGCGACGGCATCATCGATCCCAAGGCCCCCTTCCTCTTCGACATGCTGAGCGCGGTCAACGCCGGGCTGGAGCAGTTCAAGGGCTTCAACGTGCCCATGTTCCTGCCGCCGTCCTATGACTGGTATCCGAAGATGGAGTCGGTGTCCGACGTGGCCACCATGAAGCTCCCCGATGGCAGCGACATGAAGATGCTGCTGGCCATGCAGCTTCAGCAGGCGGGACTCGACATGGAGCAGATCCAGCAGCTCATCGGCAGCTATCCGGCCTTCTCCAATGGCGTCACCCTGGGCGGTCACGGCGTCACGCCTGATCCGAGCAACAACGCCCTCGGCGGCAAGGGATTCAGGAAGGGGTGCCAGGAGTGTCACGGCGCGGGCGGCGTGCTCGAAAATCCGGTGCCGGTGACCGAGAAGGTGGTCGTGGACCTGCCCTTCCCGGAGCCCATGAACATCGGCGAGATGCCGGCCTATGTATGGACCTACTACAACGTCCGCGGCCTCATCGACCTGGGCCTCAAGACCGAGAATGAGAACGTCGTCGCGGGTAAGGCCGACATCGATATCGCGGACGACAAACGTTACGTCCGCACCAGCCGCCAGAAGATGATCGTCAATTGGCTGGCGCCAGCGTCCCTGCCCACCTTCAAGGGCGTCCCGCTCGCCGGTTACGCCGACTTCGAGCCCGCGGATAGCAAGGCCAACCTCAAGGCGGCCGCGCTCAAGCCGAAAGACCTGACCTGGAACGGTGGCCCCTGGATGCCAGTCCTGGAGCCAGTGACGGCCCCGGTGCCGAACTATGCGGTGCTCGGATACCGCCGCGACGAGGTCATCTTCAGCACCGACCCGGGTCCGGGCGACGATGGTACCGGCAAGGGCCGCGGTAAGAACGACTGAGTCAAGGATCGCCTAGCCCCCGGCACAGGGATGTGCCTCCCCCTGCCCCTTTCGCCCACTGGCCCCGGGCGGCGGCTCGCCTGGCCGGCCGGTACCGCGGCGGATCTAACCCGCCGGATTCATGCGAGGTCAGTCCCCGGGGCTGCGCTCGGGGCGGCCAAGCCTGGGCGGGCGAGCCGCTCTACCGTTTGGCGCAGCAGCTCCGGACTGACCGGCTTGGCGAGGAAATCGTCCATCCCCGCGGAGAGACAGGTCTGCTTGACTTCCTCCGAGGCATTGGCGGTCAGGGCGACGATGGGCAGAGGGCGTTGAGGCGCCAGGGCCCGGTAGCGGCGGGTGAACTCGATCCCATCCACCTTGGGCATGCGCAGGTCCACGATCGCGATGCCATAGTCCCCTGAGAGGGCCTCACCGAGGGCCTGCTCGCCATCCTCCACGAGCTTGTGCTCAAGCCCCATCTTGGTGAGGAAGGCGGTGATCACCTTGGCGGCGATGGCATTGTCCTCCGCCACCAGCACTCGAAGGCCCGCCAGCGTGCTCGCGCCCCTGTCGGTGAGCCCGGATCCCGCGGGACTGGGGCTGGCCGAAGGCCGGGCGAGGCCCAGGAGCTCTTCTGCCGCCGCAACCAGCTCCTCGGCGAGAAACGGCTTGGAGGCGCAGCGCACCCCCTGGGGTCTGCCCGCCTGCCGCCGGGCGGCATAGGTCAGGCACAGACAGGGCGGCTCCCTGCCGAGCAAGGCGCTGGCCTGGGTCCGAGCCCGCGTCAGGTCCAGGCCCTGGGGGGTATCGGCGATCACCAGCAGATCGGGGGGGTCGATGGCCATTGCCCCGAGCTGTTCGATCCCGCTGGCGCCTAGGGCCTGCGCCCCCTCGCGGCGCAGGGCCTCGCAGGCCAGCCGTCGCTGGGTCTCATTAGACTCCAGGATCAGGGCCCGCCGGCCCTTGAGCCGCCCCGCGGGGGCGGGCGCCTGGGGCATGACCTCGCCGAGCAGCGGCAATCGCACCCAAAAACGGCTGCCCTTGCCCAGCACACTGTCCGCACCGATCGTCCCCCCCATCAACGCGGTGAGCTGGCGGGCGATCGTGGTGCCGAGACCGGATCCGCCATAACGGCGGGTGGTCGAGGCGTCCGCCTGGCTGAAGCTCTCGAAGATCTGCTCGATCTTCTCCTGGGGGATGCCGATCCCGGTGTCCTGAACCTCCAGCAACAGGTGGGGGCGAGCGACTCCGGCCTCCGGCGGCCGCACCGAAACCCGGACCTCGATCTGCCCCTGTTCGGTGAACTTGACCGCGTTCCCCAGCAGATTGAATAGGATCTGGCGCACACGTAGCTGATCCCCGATCACGGTCTGGGGCACGTCCGGGGTCAGGTCGCAGATGAGCTCCACCCCCTCCCCCAAGGCCTGGCCCTCCAGCACACTGCACACCTCCCGCACCACCGCCCGCGGCTCGAAGGGCGCCTGCTCCAGCTTGAGCCGCTGGGCGTCGATCTTGGAGAAGTCCAGGATGTCGCCGATCAGGGCACCCAGGACGTTCGCCGAGTTGGAGATCGCCTGGGCATAGTCCCGCTGCTCGGCGTCGAGGTGGGTGGTCTTGAGGAGCTCCGACATGCCAATGACCCCCGTGAGCGGGGTGCGCAGCTCATGGGTCATGAAGGCCAGGAAGTCGCTCTTGGCCTTGTTGGCCTGCTCCGCCTCCTCCTTGGCCCGTCGCACCTGGCGCAGCAGGGAGTACAGATAGAGGGGCAGCAGCACGAGCAGCAGCAGGAAGAACAAGGTCTCCTGGGGTTGGGTACGCCACTGATCCAGGACGGCCGTCACCACGGAATAGGCGATCACGGCCTCCACGGTCGCGGCCACCAGGAAGCGGATGCCAAATCGGGTGCCGGCGGAGATGAAGATCCAGATATAGAGGAGGTTGAAGGGGCTGACGGTGCGGGTGAAGTACATCCCTAGGCTGACCGCGACGATGTCCAGCAGGATGGTGAGGTACTGCCGTAGGGGCCACTGGGGGCGCACGAAGACGCTCGCGAACAGGCCCAGATAGACCGCCGCGAAGAGCGAGACCAGGATCAGGAAGTTGCGGACATCGACCTCGTGGTGACTCGAGACCGCCGCCAGCAGGACGTAAAGGATCCCGAAGATCCAGACCCCGAGCCGCACCAGGAACGACTGGAGCTCCGGGTTGGAGCCCATCCCCTTGGGGACCCCCAGGGCACGCGCCTTGGCCTTCATCTTGCTCTCCGGTTAACCGAGATGGCCGCACCGAAGGCGCTCCGCGTCCTCCCCGGCCTCTGGGTGGGCCGAGGTAAAGGGAACGGCCAGTGCGACCTCACCTGGATCGGTGTAGCGCGGGCACCCGGGTCGCGAGCCCAGTGCGCCGCCATTCGAGGTCCAGGAGCCGCTGGTTGCGACCTCCCCGGACCCCGCCCGACCCATCATTCCCGTGTGCCAGGGACGTCCCCCGGAAGGGCCAATCCCCGGTAGCAAAAGGCCCAGAAGGTCATGGTATATTAGTCGATACTTTCGCGCTGGGAGCATGGCGCAAGCCCGGGCAAGCCCGCCCAACGAATCCCGGAACCGATCCTCGATCCCCGGACCCGCCGGCGGGTCCGGGGGGTAGACTGCCCAACGAATCGGCACCGGACCTGAGAGCAACGGGGAGAACAGCATGTCAAAGAAGCACCCAATCGTCGCCGTCACCGGGTCCTCCGGCGCTGGCACCACCACCGTCAAGCGCGCCTTCGAGCACATCTTCTACCGCGACGGCATCAGCGCCGCCGTCATCGAGGGCGACAGCTTCCACCGCTTTGACCGGGCCGAGATGAAGGTGGAGATGGCCAAGGCGACGGAGGAGCACCGCAACCTGAGTCACTTCGGCCCCGAGGCCAACCGCTTCGATCTGCTGGAGGAGCTGTTCCGCAGCTACGGAGAGACCGGCGGCGGCAAGAAGCGCTACTACATCCATTCCGACGAGGAAGCGGCCCATCACAACGCCCGCCTCGGAACCCAGTTGAATCCGGGCCAATTCACCCCCTGGGAGGACGTGCCGCCGGACACCGACCTGCTCTTCTACGAGGGGCTGCACGGCCTGGTGGTGACGGAGGAAGACAATGTGGCCCGCCACGTGGACCTGGGCGTGGGCGTGGTGCCCATCGTGAATCTGGAGTGGATACAGAAGATCCACCGCGACAATCTGGAGCGGGGCTACTCGGCCGAGGCCATCGTTGACACCATCATGCGGCGCATGCCGGATTACATCCGCCACATCACGCCCCAGTTCTCCCTCACCGACATCAACTTCCAGCGGGTGCCCACGGTGGACACCTCGAATCCCTTCATTGCCCGCGACATCCCGACCCCGGATGAGAGCTTCGTCATCATCCGTTTCAAGGATCCCGAGAAGCTCGACGTGGACTTCCCCTATCTGCTCTCCATGATCAAGGATTCATTCATGTCCAGGCGCAACAGCATGGTGGTGCCTGGCGGCAAGATGGGGATGGCGATGGAGATCATCCTGCAGCCCATCATCGAGCGCATGATGGCGGCCCGCCGGGTCTG
>JBLMWY010000057.1:0-3633 GCA_050257475.1 Bdellovibrio bacteriovorus | reverse complement strand
GTGCCGCCACGGACGATCAGCACCGCCAGCGCGATCTCGATCAGCATCGTGATGTTCACGGTCTTGTTGTCGAAGGTCTCGGTGGTCAGGATCGAGGCCTTCTGGTCGCGGCTCTCGAAGGCGGCGACGACGAGCATCAGCGAGAACGCGACCAAGCCCATGGCGCTACCGGTTGCAGTGCTGTCGTACTGGTTCTCCCCGAGGATGATCAGCGCGTTGATCGAGGCGGACATCAACAGCCCGGCGAGGCCCACGGTGGTGATGACCGGCGGGGACATGATCTTCGCGGCCCGTGGGCGCGGCATGCGCTTCATCAGGCCGGGGCTGGGCTGGTCCATGCCCAGGGCGATGCCGACCGGGGCGGTGATCAGGAAGTTGATCCAGAGGATCTGCACGGCGGTGAAGGGCTGCCCGCCGGCAATGTTCAGCAGGTTGGCCATCAGGAAGGTCACCACGTACGTGACCAGGGCCACGAGCATGAAGCGGATGTACTTGAGCACGTTGTCGTAGACCTTGCGTCCGACGAAGACTGCGCGCACGATCGTGGCGAAGTTGTCGTCGGTGAGGATCATCTTCCCCGCGTTCTTCGCGACCTGGGTTCCGGTGCCCATCGCGATGCCGATGTCGGCGGCCTTGATCGCTGGGGCGTCGTTGACGCCGTCGCCGGTCATCGCGACGACCGCATCCTCCTTGAGCAGCGTGTCGACCATCATCACCTTGTGCTCCGGGGACACCCGCCCGACCACCCCGATGTGGTCGATGCGGTCCAGGCGCTGCACCTCCGGCAGGGCGGCGAAGTCCGTGCCGAGGATGGCCTCGCCCGGGATGCCCAGCTGCTTGGCGATCGCGGCACCTGTGACCACGTCGTCCCCAGTGACCATGCGGACCCGGATGTTGGCGTCCTGCGCGGCCTTGATGGCGTCCTTCGCGTCAGGCCGTGGCGGGTCGACCATCCCGACGATTGCGGTCATCTGCAGCCCTTGGACCATGGACAGCAGGTCCCCCTCGGGGTCGAAGTCCTTCGGGTCGATGTCCTTCATGGCGGCCGCCATCGTGCGCAGGCCTTCGCTGCCCAGGCGTTCCAGCTCCTTCGTGGCACGGGCGTTCTGATCATCGCCCCACGGGACGGTCTCACCCTTGGCAAGGGCGGAGGCCGCCCGCCCGATCACGGCCGCGGTCATCCCCTTGACGAACATGCGCACGACCGGGTTCCCGGACTCGTCCTTGGCGTCACAGAACGCAGCCATGAGCTTGTAGGTGGGGTCGAAGGCAAGGGTGGCCAACCGCGGGTAGGCCGCCTGCGTGCCCTCGACGTCGAGCTTGGCCTTGTGCCCGAGGACCAGCAGCGCTCCCTCAGTCGGATCACCCACGACCTTGCCGTCGACGAGCTTGGCGTCGTTGCAGATCAGGAACGGCAGGATCGCTGCCTCGATCGTGTTCGTGTTGCCCGCGGTGTGCTTGACCTCGCCGTCGAGGCTGTAACCAGTCCCGCTGACGGCGTAGCGGTCGGTGGGGTCGATCACCTCGGTGACCGTGACCTGGTTCATCGTCAGGGTGCCGGTCTTGTCGGAGTTGATCGCCGAGGTCGAGCCCAGGGTCTCCACCGCTGCCAGGTTCTTCACCACAGCACCTTCGGCGGCGAGCTCGCGGGACCCGCCGGACAGGATCACCTGCAGCACGGTGGGCATGGCCATCGGCACCGCGGCCAGCGCCAACGCGATCGCGGTGGTGAAGATCACCGTGGCCGACTCCCCGCGGGACAGGCCCAGGGCGAACATGATCACGATGGTCAGCCCAGCGGCCCCGGCGATCCACAGGGTCAGCGTGTCCAGCTGCTTGGTCATCGGGGTCTTCTCCGCGGGCGCGGACTTCAGCATCCCGGAGATGTTGCCCACGGCCGTGTCCGCGCCGGTCCCGGTGACGATCATCACCCCGCTGCCGTGCGTCACGGGGGTGTTCATGAACGCCATGTTCACTTGGTCGCCCAGGACCGGGTTCGCATCGGTGATGACCGCCACGCTCTTGGAGGCCGGCACGCTCTCCCCGGTCAACGCGGACTCGTCGATCTGCAGGGACGTGGCTTCGATGAGCCGCCCATCAGCGCAGACGTCGTCCCCCGCCGTGAGCAGGACGACGTCCCCGACGACGACCTGGTCGGCGTCGAGCTTGACCTCCGTGCCGTCGCGCCGGACCCGGGCCGAGGTCTTGAGCATCGACTGCAGGGCGTTCATCGCGCTCTCGGCCTTGCCCTGCTGGCGCAATCCACCCAAAGCGTTCAACGCGGTGATCAGCAGGACAGCGATCCCGGTGGCGATCTCCCCGATCAGGAGGGAGGCGATCGCCGCCCCGACCAGGATGATCTGCATGTAGGACTTGTACTGGGCCAGGAACTGCTGCCACCCGGGCGCCGCCTTCTCCTCGGGCAGCGCGTTCGGGCCGTTCTTCGCCAGACGCGCGGCCGCGTCCTTGCCGCTCAGGCCGGTGTCCAAGTCCACGCCCACAGCCGAGGCAGTCTCCTCAGCGGACCTGGCGTACCACGCAACCGACGGGGCGGCGGCGGGTGCGGTCACGGGAGCACTCATGGGAACCTCCAGGTCGTCGGACTACGCCCACCCGCAGCCACAGGGCGGGGCGGACCTCAACAAGAATGACGCTACGTCCGCGCGGTGACCCCGCGGATCACCCGTAGCGGGTGAGTCTTGGCGCGGGCGGCGACGGGGTCGGCTCCGGCACGCGACCCGGCATCAGTCGTCGGTTCCGGTGGCAGCCCCGGCGGTGGCCTGCCAAATCCTGACCTGACTGAGCTCGGTAGGCCTTCACGGCGGAATTCAGCGTGGGGGAGAACTGATCCTCGGGGAGGGCTTGGTCCAAGCCGTACCTGACAGCTTCGCGCGGGCGGGGGACTTCATCTCGGCGAAGATCAGTCGCAGGTGTCTGGCTTCCAGGGCGCGGTCGAGATCCTCGATCATTGCGCACGCGGTGGTGTCCACGTCGGTGATCGGCTCGGCCGCGATGATGATCCCCCCACCCGGGGGCAGGGGCCGGCCCGTTCCCGCACCCGGTCGCGGTACGTGCTCGCGTTGGCGAAGATCAGGGGCGCGTCGAAGCGCAGGATCGTGCAGCCCGCGAGGAGCTCTGCCTCCGGGTGCTGGGTGGTGTCGTGAAGTCCGGACTGAGCATGCCCGCGCCTCACCCTGCCCGGGTAGTTCGGCGACGGCGGAATAACTCGAACGGCAGGATCAGGTACACGGCGATGGCCAGGTATCCGATCACGGCGAGGCGCGGCACAACGAGGCCGGCCACGATTATGGCGAGGTATGCCCACAAGCTGGGGTTGAGCCGCTTGGCCAGCGCTTGCGCGTCCTCGTCGCTGAGGTCCTCACGAACCAGGCCCGCGTGGACGGCATGCCGCCACAGCACGGAGATCATCGTTGAAGCGGCCAGCAGGGTGATCCCGTAGAACGTGACGGCCACCCGCTCGGCCCCGGAGTTGCCGTGGAACTCCGAGAGAAGGCCGGTCGGGAACGGCAGGAAGGAGACCAGCAACAACAGGAGCAGGTTCAACCGGACAAGAGCAGTGTCGGTGAACCGCAGATGCTCGGTGATCGCGTTGTGCTCCAGCCAGAGCGCGCC
>JBLMWY010000056.1:0-6429 GCA_050257475.1 Bdellovibrio bacteriovorus | reverse complement strand
TGGTGCGCTCCATCGAAGGTCTCGAGCGGGCCCACATCACGCGCCCGGGCTACGCCATCGAGTATGACTTCTTCGATCCCCAGGATCTCAGGCCGACCCTCGAGACCCAGCACATCGAGGGGCTCTTCTTCGCCGGCCAGATTAACGGCACCACGGGCTATGAGGAGGCCGCCGCCCAGGGCCTGCTCGCAGGGATCAACGCCGCGCTCCAGGTTCAGGGGCGCGAGCCCTGGTACCCGCGGCGTGACCAGGCCTATCTGGGGGTCTTGGTGGACGACCTGATCACCCGAGGCACCAACGAGCCCTACCGCATGTTCACCAGCCGTGCCGAGTTCCGGCTCATGCTGCGCGAGGACAACGCGGACCTGCGCCTCACCGAGATCGGACGAGCCCTCGGAGTCGTCGGCGAGGACAAGTGGCGGGCCTTCGACAGCAAGCGGGAGGCCGTGGAGCGCGAGCGTCAGCGGCTGCGGGAGACCTGGCTGCGCCCTGGGGCGCGGGCCCCCGAGCTGGAGACCCAGATCCTGGGCGAGCCGCTGAAGCGGGAGGTCAGGGCCCTGGAGCTCCTGGCCAGGCCGCAGGTCAGCCACCGGGCCTTGCTGGCCCTGTTGGGCGAGGAGCCCTCTGCCCTGGATCCGGCCGTGACCGAGCAGGTGGAGATCCAGGCCCGCTACGAGGGCTACATCGAGCGCCAGCGAGAGCAGGAGTCCAAGACCCTGCCACCCGATTTCGACTTCGCCGGGGTGCGTGGACTCTCCACCGAGGTTCGGGAGAAGCTTTGCCGGGTTCGCCCGAGCACGGTCGGTCAGGCCGCGCGCATCCCCGGTGTGACGCCGGCGGCCGTGTCGCTGCTGCTGATCCACCTCAAGCGCCGCTCCGCCTGAGGGGTTGGAGATGGGCGCGGGGTCCGAGGCGCGCCAGGCGGCCGCCCTCCTCGCCGAGGGGTCTGCCGCCCTGGACCTGTCCCTCGATGCGGAGCAGCAGGCGCGCCTAATGGCGTTTCTGGACCTCCTTGGTCGCTGGAACCGCGCCTACAACCTCACCGCCATCCGCGACCCCGCCGCCATGGTCAGCCACCACCTGCTGGACAGCCTGGCGGTGGCACCCTACGTGAAGGGCGATGCCATCCTTGACCTTGGCACCGGGGCTGGCCTGCCGGGCCTGCCCCTCGCGATCGCCCAGCCGGTGCGGCGCTTCTGGCTTCTGGACAGCAATGGCAAGAAGATCCGTTTCGTGCGCCAGGCCGTGCTGGATCTGGGTCTGTCGAATGTTGAGCCGGTCCAGAGCCGCATCGAGTCGTACCGACCCGGGAGAAAATTCAGTACCATAGTGACCCGTGCCGTCGCCTCCACGCCCGAGCTCCATGCCCAGACGGTCCCCCTGCTCGCGAGCCCCGGCCTGCTCCTGGTGATGAAGGGTCGCTACCCTGGCGACGAGCTTGGCCATCCGGCGCTCGCCGGGTTGGATCTTCGGATCCGCCCCCTGCGGGTGCCCCTGCTTGATGGAGAACGCCACCTGATCGAGATCCGCCGTGACTGATCCCACCATGGTCCGCATCATTGCCGTCGCCAACCAGAAGGGCGGGGTTGGCAAGACCACCACCGCCGTCAACCTGGCCGCCTCCCTGGCCTCCATGCGGCGTCGGGTGCTGCTGGTGGACATGGATCCACAGGGTAACGCCACCATGGGCTGCGGCGTCGACAAGCACGCCGTGCAGCGTACGAGCTGCGACCTGCTGCTCTCCGATGTCCCCTTGTCCGACTGCGTGCAGCGGGTGGCGGACCCGGCGCCGGGGTTCGATCTGCTCCCTTCCAACGGGGACCTCACCGCCGCCGAGGTCGGGCTCTTCGACTCGGCCGACCGGGAGCGGCGCCTGGCCAAGGTGCTGGCGACCGTGGCCCAGGACTACGAGCTCATCATCATCGACTGCCCGCCGTCGCTGAACATGCTGACGGTCAACGCCCTGGTGGCCGCCCATGGGGTCCTGATCCCCATCCAGTGCGAGTACTATGCCCTGGAAGGGCTGTCCGCCCTGATCGATACCATCGAGCAGATCCGGGCCAGCCGCAACGGAGACCTGCGCATCGAGGGCATCCTGCGCACCATGCACGATCCCCGAAACAATCTGGCCAACCAGGTCTCCACCCAGCTCATTACCCATTTCACGGATCAGGTCTACCGCACCATCATCCCGCGCAATGTGCGGCTGGCCGAGGCCCCGAGCCACGGGCTGCCGGCCATGCTCTATGATCCGGCCTCCAAGGGCGCGGTCTCCTACCTGGCCCTGGCGAGCGAGGTCCTGCGTCGTGGCGGGCGCCGGGACGCGAGCGCCTGATTGACCACCCGGACTCTAGAACCCTGACCCCGAACCCGGCCGCCCGAGCCCAGCGATGGAAGACACCAGCAAGGTCACAAACAAGAAAAGGGGGCTTGGCCGCGGGCTCGACGCCCTCCTCGGGGCGACCCGCCCGCCCCAGGTCAACCACCATGATGCCGCCCCGGGCAGTCTGGACATTCAGCCCGCGGGACCATCGCCGGAGCAGGTCACGCGCCTGCCCATCGAGCAGATCCAGCGCGGCCGCTACCAGCCCCGGCGCGACTTCGACCCCGATGCCCTCCGGGAGCTGGCGGATTCCATTGCGGTGCAGGGGGTGATCCAGCCCATCGTGGTGCGCCCATTGCCCGAGGGGGAGAATCGCTACGAGATCATCGCCGGGGAGCGGCGCTGGCGGGCGGCCCAGCAGGCGGGTCTGACCGAGATCCCGGTGGTGGTGCGGGAGGTGGACGAGCCTACGGCGGTCGCCATCGGGCTCATCGAGAACATCCAGCGTGCCGACCTCAATCCGCTGGAGGAGGCCGGGGCCCTGGAGCGGCTGCTCGGCGAGTTTGGCCTCACCCACCAGCAGATCGCGGAGGCCGTGGGCAAGTCCCGCACCACCGTCACCAACCTGCTGCGCCTGCTGGAGCTCAACCCGGACGTCAAGGCCTACGTGGAGCACTCCCAGTTGGAGATGGGCCACGCCCGCGCCCTCCTCGGCCTCAAGGGCGCCCAGCAGAGCGCCGCGGCCAAGCAGGTGGTCAGCTCGGGGCTCTCGGTGCGCGAGACCGAGCGCCTGGTGCGCCGCCTCCAACAGGCCGGCGACACCCAGCCGGCACCGCCACCCACTCGGGATCTGGACCCCAACGTCCGCCACCTCCAGGACGACCTCGCCGACCGCCTGGGGGCCCGGGTGCAGATCCTCCCCGGAACCAAAGGAGCGGGAAAGCTGGTGATCGCCTACAACAGCCTCGACGAGCTGGACGGCATCCTGTCACACATTAAGTGAACGCCCGTCCCGATTGGGGATCCCGGCGGAGCCCACGCATCCTTCCTCGAAGGCTTAGGGGCAAGCCGCAAGGCTCAATGCTTTAAATCGCCTCGATAGCCCCATCGAGCGCCCTGGGTCGCGTTGACCCTCTATTAGCGACCACCTATACTGCGCGTCCGGTAGGGGAGCGCCCTCCCAGCAATGGTCCCTTTCGATGCAACAGTCGGATGCCCGGCTCGTCAGGCGGGTCCTGAAGATCCAGGCGATCCTCGGTTTGGGTGCCTCGGTGCTCGCTCTGCCCCTCGGCGGCCCAATCGCGTTCTCGGTCCTGATCGGTGCGGGCAGCTGTTTCGCGGCCAACGTCCTGTTCGCGGCCTCCGTCCTCCGGGGCTACCGCGCCCAGGAGCCTGAGCGCATCGTGCTGCGCTTCTACGGCGCGGAGTTGGCCAAGATCGCGTTGATCCTCGCCCTGTTCGCCATCGCATTGGTGATGATCGACGGCTTGAACGTGCCGGTGCTCTTGGTCTCCTACCTGGTCACCCAGGTGGCCTCGCACCTGATCGCAGCCCAGTCGGATGAGCGGCCCGGGCCGAGTCCCGCCGAGCCGACCCAGAAGTGAGAGAGCAACGATGTCATCCGTTGAATCGGCCACCGAGCACGCCCTCACCGCCCAGGGGTACATCCAGCACCACCTCACCAACCTCACCCTGGGGTTTCACCCGGAGCGGGGCCTGTCCTTTGCCCACAGCCAGGCCGACGCGGCGCAGATGGGCTTCTGGGCCATCAACGTCGACACCCTGTTCTTCTCCATCCTGCTGGGCTGGCTGGCCCTGAGCTTCCTGCGCCGAGTTGCCGAGCGGGCGACCGCCGGCGTGCCGGACGGGGCCCAGAACTTCGCCGAGGCCCTGGTCGACTTCGTGGACGAGAACGTCCGCGGCTCCTTCAGCGGCAGGAACCCAATGGTCGGGCCCCTGGCCCTGACCATCTTCGTCTGGGTCTTCCTGATGAACCTGATGGACCTGATCCCGGTCGATCTGCTTCCTTGGCTGTTCGGCCTCTTCATGTCCCTGTTCGGGGCCGATCCCCACCACGTCTTTCTGCGGGTGGTGCCCACCACCGACCCCAACACAACCTTCGGCATGGCCCTGGTGGTGTTCGGCCTGGTGCTCTACTACAGCTTCAAGATCAAGGGTGTGGGCGGCTTCCTCGGCGAGCTGACCCTGCAACCCTTCGGCAAATGGGGCATGCCGGCGAACCTGGTCCTGGAGGGCATCAGCCTGATCTCCAAGCCCGTCTCGCTGGCCCTGCGCCTCTTCGGCAACATGTACGCCGGCGAGATGATCTTCATCCTGATCGCGCTCATGTACGGCGGTGGCGTGGTGATGGGCCTCACCGGCGGCCTCCTGCAGTTCGTGTGGGCGGTGTTCCACATCCTGATCATCACCCTGCAGGCCTTCATCTTCATGGTGCTGACCGTCGTCTATCTGGACATGGCCCACCAGACCCATCACTGAGCCCTTTTCAACTTAACCCCACGCGGAGACACCCATGGAGCTCGAAGTCGCACAAGCACTCGCACTGGCCATTAAGTTCATCGGCGCAGGCCTCATGCTCGGCCTTGGCGCCGTCGGCGCGGGCGTCGGCATCGGCGTGCTCGGCGGGCGCTTCCTCGAGGGCGCGGCGCGCCAGCCCGAGCTGATCCCCATGCTCCGCACCCAGTTCTTCATCGTCATGGGCCTCACGGACGCCCTGCCGGTCATCGCGATCGCCATGGGCCTCTATCTGATGTTCGCGGTTTAAGGACAGGTCAGGCCGACCCGCGCCGGGTCCCGGCGGTCCGTCGGACGCGAGGCACACAGATGAACTTCAATCTGACACTCATCGGCCAGATGATCACCTTCGGGGTGTTCGTCTGGTTCACCATGACCTATGTCTGGACCCCCATCGTCAAGGCCCTGCAGGATCGCAAGGCCAAGATCGCCGAGGGCCTGGCGGCGGCCGAGCGGGGCCACCAGGAGAAGGCGCTCGGAGAGCAACGGGCCCTGGATCTCCTGAAGGAGGCCAAGCAACAGGCCGCCGAGATCCTCAGTCAGGCCCAGCGCCGCGCCGGGGAGATCGTGGAGGAGGCAAAGAACGACGCCCGGGCCGAGGGTCAACGGCTGGTGGTGGCCGCCCAGGCCGAGATCGAGCGCGAGACCAACCGCGCCCGGGAGGAGCTGCGCGAGCGGGTCGCTACCCTGGCGGTGGCGGCCGCGGAGAAGATCCTCCGCAAGGAGATCGACCCGGAGGCCCATCGCGGGCTTGTCGACTCGTTCGCGAAACAGATCTGAGGGGGAACCCATGGCCGGAGAGCTCACGACCATCGCCCGGCCCTATGCCGAGGCGGTGTTTGATCGCGCCAAGGGGACTGGTCAGCTCGAGGCCTGGTCGGCGGCCCTCGGGCTATTGGCGGCCACCGCCACCGACCCCCAAATGGCCCCCCAGATTGCCAACCCCAATGTCCCGCGCGAGCGCATCCGCGACCTCCTCATCGAGGTGTGCGGTGACGCGCTCCCGCCAGAGGCCGCCAACCTGGTGCGCCTGCTCGCGGAGAATGGCCGGTTTGCGGCCATCCCAGAAATTGCCGCCCTGTTCGAGGCCCGCCGGGAGGCCGAGCAAGGGGTGCGTCAGGTCCAGGTGCGCAGCGCCTTTCCCCTCGCGGAGGCCGAGCGGCAAGCGATCGCCGCGGCCATGGCACGCCGTCTGGGCGCCCAGGTGGAGCTCGCGGTGGAGGAGGACCCCGAGCTCATCGGAGGGGTCGAGATCCGCGCCGGGGACCTGGTGATCGACGATTCGGTTCGCGGCAAGCTCAGGCAGCTTGCCCACGCCCTCCAATTCTGAGCACGCCCTTCGGCGTCGGGCCCATTTCTGAACGAGAGACCGTCATGCAACTGAATCCTTCCGAGATCAGCGACCTCATCAAGCAAAAGATCGAGCAGTTCGAGCTCAAGACCGAGGCCCGCACCGAGGGGACCATCGTCAGCCTGACCGACGGCATCGCACGCATCCACGGTCTCTCGGACGCCCAGTACTACGAGATGCTGGAGTTCCCCGGCGACACCTTCGGCCTGGCGCTGAACCT
>JBLMWY010000055.1:0-2521 GCA_050257475.1 Bdellovibrio bacteriovorus | reverse complement strand
TGTGGCGCCGCGGGTCGATGGCGATGGCCGCCCGGCAATGCCCTTCTGCCTCGGCGTGGCGGTGAGCCGCGTTGAGGCAGTAGCCGAGGTTGTTGTGCAGCAGGTAGCGCGTGTCGGTCGGTGCCCGCGGCAGCGCGAGCCCTTCTTGGTAAAACACGCTCGCGCCCGCGTGGTCGCCGACCTGCTCCATGAGCTGACCGAGGCCGAGCAGGTAGTCGGCCTGCTCGGTGGGGTCGCCCGTGCCCTCGAGCAGCCGGCGCAGATACCCCATCGCCTCGGCCTGGCGACCGCTGTAGCTGTACAGGACCACCAGCTCGAGGGTCAGGTGCCGGCGCTCCACCGGGTGCGTTCAGTAGGCCAGCCGGCGCAGCAGCGCCGCCTCGGCCGTCTCTGCCGCAACCTTCAATCGTGCCGATTCCAACGTCCGAAACGCTCAGCGTGAGGACCACGAATCCGATCTGCGAGACTGGTTCGGTGGCAGGAGATCCGCTCCAATGACCGAGGAGATCATTGGCTTCGGTGACTACGGGAGAACCCTCACCATCTTATCGACTGAAACCTTCGCTGACGATGACGAGGAGGATCAAGATCTCGAAAAACGTTGGACCCCACGGTTCTAGGCAGATATTCCGCGCCAGGCGGGGCTGCGTAGCTCCAATGTATCGCTGGGATTGGTGCACTCCTGGTTTGGGCAGCCTCTCTTCACCCTCGCCTCCTGTTCGGCGAACGCGTACTGTTCTTGCTGCTGCGGGTCCTACTCATGAGGTCCTCACCCCGCCCACCCCTGCCGCATCAGGTTGTCGAGGTCCCGCCGCGCCAGTACGGCCGCACAGTCCCGCCAGGCATCGTCGGTCGGCCTGATAGTGTCGTTGTAACGAAGGTCGAAGCCCGTGGCATGGCGGCGCTCCTCGATGTACTGGTCCATCTTCTCGCCCAGTGTCTCCAGGTCATCGATCCAGTCGTCCTTGATCGTGTCGGGCAGGCCGCCGAACAGGTCGAAACGGTTACGCATCCGTTCTGAGAGGCGCGCGTACACCTTCTCGTCCACCGTGCCCTGGTGGACCAGGTTGAGCATGTCCACCGCCGAACGCGCCTGACCAAACCGTTTGATGCGCCCAATGCGCTGCTCCAGCCGCGTCGGGTTCCAGGGTAGATCGACGTTGATCAGGGTGCCCAGGGTTTGGAGGTTCAGGCCCTCGCAGGCGGCGTCGGTAGCAACCATGATGCGAATGTCGTGATCGGCGACCATTCGCTTCAGGGCCTCGCGGGCGATGCCGACTGCCTGTCCGTCGCGGTAGAGGCGGCTGCGATCCGCTCCGGCGTAAAGCCCAATGATCTCGCGCGGGAGCTCCGCGGCCAGCGAGTCGGCGACCCAACGGGCGGTGTCGTGGTACTGGCTGAAGATGATGCAGCCCAGATCTAGCCAACCCTCGTCCTTCAGGTAGTAGCGGATCGCGCGGAGCTTGGGGTCGTCGCGCATGCCCTGCAGGGCAGCGATCAGGCTTTCGAGTGCGGCGCGCTCTGCGTCGGTCTGGACTTCCAACTCGAGTTCAGCGTCTTCGGTCTCTTCCTGGACCTGGCGGCCTTCGAGCAACGTCGTCGCGGTGTTGATGCCGGCCACCACGCTGGAGCACACCCGCTGCTCCATCAGGTTCTTCATGAAGCCTCCGCCCTTGCCGCGTTTGGCAAGGACCTTCCCGAAGGCGCGCGCTTCCTCATACGCCCGGTCGAAGTCCGGCGTGGTTCGCAACGCCAAGCCCTCGAACAGCGCATTGAACCGGTGCGGGTCCGCGACCAGGCCCCCCTCGGGATGGATGTTCACGGCGATCTTGTCGAGTAGTCCGCGCGCCTCGAGCGTCGCGCGCTTGCGCAGCACCACGTGGCGGACGAAGGGATTCTCGCGCTGGAAGAAGGAGGCGCCGTCGATCACCCGCTCGAGCTCCGTTTGCAGATCGTCGCGAAGATCCCCCGCCAGCAAAGCCAGAGCGCCCGCCAGATGCTCGGTGCGACGCAGGCCGAGATCCTCGCGCAGGTTGCGGAACAGCCGGCGCGCATTGGGCTCGTTGGTGGATTCCATGGTCGGCAAGGGGGAGCGGAGCAACTGCCAGCCGTAGTCCAGATCGCCCACACGCTCCTCGCCGCTCAGGATGGGCAGCACCCGCGCCGGGTTGTGCCAGGTCGCCAGCTCGTTGCCAAGCACAAAACCGCTGCTCCCCCGGTGCAGCACCCGCACCAGGTCCCACAGGTCTTCGGCTTGGGTCTGGATCGGTGTGGCGGTGCCCAGCAGTACATGGTCGGCCCGACTGGCGACGGCCTGCATGAAGGCCAGCAGCTCGTTCGGCTCACCGGCCTTCTGGCCGTATCCCTGACGGGATCGCGCCTTGTGCGCCTCGTCCAAGATGACCAGGTCGAAGGTGAGACTGGTCAGGAATTCCTTCTCCTTCGAGGGCTGAACCATCAGCCCGGTGGAGACGATCCCGATCCGCAGCGGACAGCGGGCGATGTGCTCGGGCCCGCCGGG
>JBLMWY010000054.1:0-3594 GCA_050257475.1 Bdellovibrio bacteriovorus | reverse complement strand
AGTGCTCGATGGCCATCGGGTGGTCCTGGAAGGCGCTGTGCAGGTCCGCCTGGCTCGGGTGTCGGGTGTAGCGCGCCTCGGTGAAGAGGGCCAGGTCCGTCAGGTCCAGGGCCGCCACCAGGGCCGCGCGCTCGGCGATGGCCGGGGCTGAGCTACGGGTGCGCAAGGCGGCATCCAGGGCGCTCAGGAGGAGCAGGCCCGAGGCCGCGGCGAGGCCAGCGAGGAACAGATCGGACTTGCGCATGGGTTCGGCGACATCTGGTGCGCTATTGGGCCGACCAGTGGCGGCCTGTGCGGACCATTCTGAGGGGCGCCGGGGGGGCCGGCATTGACCAACGTCAGACCGGCTCGGCGCTCCGACTGATCTGGGACAGTCAGAGACGCATCGGTGCGGCGTAGCCGGTCATCTCGAGGTAGCCTCGGCCGACCAGGCGACCGGCCTCCCGCAGCCGGCTCGCCCCCTCCCAGTAGACGGCACCGGCGGAGGCGCGGGAGTCGAGCTCCTGGTCCGCGAACAGGGGCTCGGTCGCGAAGAGCCGGTCGCCGACGCGGATGCGTTGGGCCACTGGATACACAGCCCCCGTTCGGGGCGAGGTCCAGCGCGCGAGGGGCTCGAAGGCGACGGCCTCGGGCGCGAAGGTCTGGACCAGCCCCGAGTCCGGGCCGCGCAGGCTCGCATAGCCATAGATGGGTGCCCCTGTTCCGTTGGCCCGGATCTGGAAAGCCGTGAGCGCGGAGCCATCGTCCAGATTCATGCCGACCCAGTCCCAGCCCGCCGCGCTCGGGTCCAGCAGGGTGCTGGACCATTCGTGGTCGAGCCAGGCCGAGCCCTGCGCCTCCACGATGCGGCCATCCCGCCTGAGGCTGGCCTCCACGACCAGGTGTGGCGTGGAGTAATAGTGGCTCGCCTGCTCCAGCCGGGGTCCCTTGCGGGAGAAGCCGTCCTGCCCCTGGAGCAGCAAGGGCTGGGAGGGCCGGGCGGTGAATTGAAGCTCGAAGCCCCGCGCTGGGATCGAGCAGCTATAGCCCCCGTCCGGCTCGCGCCGGAAGGTCCAGCGGTGGACGGTAACATCGGTGTCGGACTCCGAGGCCCAGGCGAGCCCCAGGCCGGCACGGGCCACCCGCTCGTCCTTGAGCAGGGCACCGCGGGTGGGGTCGGCGATGGCCGCGTGGGCGATGATGAGCTGGTGGGCGGCGAAGCGGCTGGGGTTGGCCGGGTCGATGGAGGTACGGGCGCGGAAGAAGGTTACCTGAAGACCGAGGGGCTGGGGCTCGGCATCCAGCCAGCCGGTCAGATACCACCACTCGATGCGATAGTCCGGATGGGACCCGTGGTCGCGGGGGAAGGCCAGCGGCCTGGGTTTGACCACGGCGTAGCTCACCGGGCCGCCGGCCCAGCCCAGGGCCGGCGTGGCGGCCAGGGCTAGCAGCAGGCGGCGCCGCATCCGGTCGGGGCCCATCCCGCTGATCGGTGTCATGCTCAGGTCTCGGCGCCTGCGGGTGCTCACCAGTCCTCCCGCACCGCCAAGATGGCGTCCCCGGAGACGGCGCGCCGCCCGGCGATCAGGGCCGTAGCGGCGGCCGCGCCGAGCAGGGCCAGGATCAGTCCCAGCACCAGACTCAGCGGTAGCCGGAAGTCCATGGTCCAGTGGAAGGACTGGGGGTTGACGATCTCCACCAGCACCCACGCCACCGCGAGTCCAGCCGCCAGCCCGATGACGATGGCGAGCGCAGTGACCAGGAGCCCCTCGATGGCCAGCAAAGCCAGGATCTGGCCGCGCGTCACACCCAGGTGGCGCAGCATGCCGAATTCCCGGGTCCGCGCGATGGCCTGGGCGGAGAAGGTGGCGGCGATGCCTACCAGACCGATCAAGATGGCCGCGAGCTCCAGCACATAGGTGACGGCGAAGCTGCGGTCGAAGATGTGCAGGCTGATGGCACGGATCTCGCCCGTCTCGGCGAATTCCGCGCTGCGTGTCTCCATCTGAGCCTGCAGATCCCGGATCACCTCGGCCGCGCTGGCCCCCGGCTTGAGCCACAGGGCCGCCTCGGTGCGGACCCGGTCGCCCGTGAGTCGCTCGTAGTCGGCGGCATCGATGGCGATGGCGCCGAACTGCCGCGCATAGTCCCGCCAGACCCCGGCCACCCGAAAGCGCTGGGCCTGACCGGCGATGGGCAGCTCCAGCTCGCCGCCGAGGCGGGCCCCGTAGAGGTCCACGATGGCCTCCGAGACCCAGGCGGGAGGGGGCTCCCCCTGGCGCCAGGGTAGCGCGTCGCCGGTGAGCGGGAGCTGGCGGGCCGGGTCAGCACGATCGATGGGGCGCGCAATGAGCGACACGGCCGCCCGCTCCGGGTCCAGGGAGATCTTGAGGTTTCGGGTGAGCTCCACCCGTGCCACCTGCGGATGGGAGGCCAGGAGCCGCTGATCCTGCTCCGAGAGATGGGCCGTGGTGCCGCCCAGGCCGGAGCTGGTGGTCGGGCCCGCACGGACGTAGACCTCTGCCGGAAGAACGCGCTCCAACCACTGGTCCACAGAGACGCGGAAGCTCGCCACCATTGTCGCCATGGCCACCATCAAGGCGAAGCTCGCGACGATCCCGGCCGCCCCGATGGCGGCGAAGCGCGGCGTGGCGGCGAGGCGGGTGGCGGCCAGCCACCAGGGTGCGGCTCGTGAGGGCAGGGGGCGGGAGTCAAGCGCGCGGCGCAAGGGTACGAAGAGCCAGGGGGCCACCCGGGGCTTCAGCAGCACCGCCGCCAGCAGCAGAAAGGCCACGGCCAGATAGGCCCCGAGGGAGATGCCGCCGAAGGTCGGCAGGAGGAGCAGCAGGCCCGCGGCGGCCAGAAGGGTCAGGCCGGGCCAGGCGGGGGTGCGGCCCAGGTCGTGATCGAGCCCGCTCCCGCCCTTCAGGGCCAGGGCCGGCGGGGAGCGGGCCGCGTCCCGGGCCGGCATCCAGCCGCCGAAGGTCGCCGCCGCCACCCCGAGGGCGAAGAAGAGCAGGGCATCGACAAGGTCGAAGGCCAGGGCCGGCCGCACCCCCTGAAAGAACCCGCTGCCAAGGTCGCCCCCCAAGAGACGCAGGGCGGCGCTCGCCACGCCGAGCCCTAGCAGGATGCCGAGCAGGGAGCCGAGGACGCCGAAGAGGGCGGCCTCCATGACCAGCAGCCGCTCCACCTCGGACCGGGTGGTGCCGATCACGCGCAGGAAAGCGAGCTGGGTGCGGCGCGCTGCCACGGACTGGGACTGGAGCGAATAGACCAGGAAGGCCCCGGTAAAGAGCGCCACCAGGGCCAGGACATTGAGGTTCACCCGATAGGCGCGAGACAGATTCGAGACCCGGGTGCCAGCCTCGTCCGCGCTCTGCAGCCCCACCCCGGCGGGCAGGGTCCAGTTGGCGGCGACTCGGCTGGGGTCCGTGCCGGGTGCGAACTGCAGGTCGATGCGCGAAAGCAGGCCCAGGCGGTCCAGACGCCACTGGGCGAATCCGATGTCCATGGTGGCCAGCAGGTCACCGGCCCGCGCCGCCGGCAGGCGCCCGGCGATCCGCAACCGCTCGACTCGCCCACCGACCTGAACCCCGATCTCGTCCCCTGGCG
>JBLMWY010000053.1:0-3131 GCA_050257475.1 Bdellovibrio bacteriovorus | reverse complement strand
AACCAGCTCATCCCATCGAGCTGAGACGGTCGCCGGCTCCGGCGGCCGCCGATATAGGCCCTGCTCGGGGGCGGGACAGCCCCCTGAGCCCCGCGCTAGCGCCGCACCAGATGGCGTCCGGCGCTCACGCACCCGAGCGGGATCACCACCAGGGTCAGCAAGGTCGAGACCAGCACGCCGAAGAGCAGCGAGATGGCCATGCCCTGGAAGATAGGATCGGTCAGGATCACGCTGGAGCCCGCCACCAACGCCAGGGCGGTGATCAGGATGGGCCTGGTGCGGGCCTTGCACGCGTTGATCACGGCCTCCGTGACGGTGCGCCCCTGGGCCACCTCCTCGATAGAGAAGTCCACCAACAGGATGGAGTTGTGCACGATGATGCCGGCGAGCGCGATGAAGCCGATCATGGAGGTGGCCGTGAAGTCCGCCCCCATGAGCCAGTGGCCCGGGACTATCCCCAGGAGGGTGAGCGGGATCGGCGCCATGATCACCGCGGGGGTCACGAAGTTGCCGAACTCCGCCACCACCAGCATGTAGATCAGCACCAGGGCGACCCCAAAGGCCAGGCCCATGTCCCGGAAGGTCTCGTAGGTGACGGTCCATTCGCCGCCCCACTCGAAGCCGCTCTTGCCGTTATCCGGCGGTGCCCCCGTAAAGAAGGTCCCGGATAGCGTCTGGCCGTCCGGGGTCTTGTAGTCCTCGAGCAGCCGCTCGACCTCCAGCATCGGATAGAGGGGGGCGCCGAGCTTGCCCACGGCGTCACCCACCACGTACTCCAGGGGCCTCAGGTCCTTGTGATAGACGACGTGGTCCGCCGGCTGCTTGACGAAGCGCCCCAGCTCCGCAAGGGGCACGGTCCCACCCCCGGCCGAGGGGATCGGCAGGTCCGATAGCCTTGAGAGATTGGCGCGGACCGCCAGCGGCACCTCGATGGTGATGAAGGTGGGCTCGAGCAAGCTCCCGCGTTTCACGTCCCCCGCCTTGAACTCCCCCAGGGCCATGTCCAGGTTCTTGATCACGGTATCCACCGAGATCCCGAGCCGCACCGCCTTCTCAGCGTCCACCTCGAAGCGCAGGACCTCATAGGGCTCCTGCATGTAGTTGTCCACATCGGCGAGGCTCGCCACCTGCCCGAAGAGCCGGGTCATGTCGGCGGCCACCTGGCGGCGGGTGGGCCCGTCCGGGCCATAGATCTCCGCCACCACCGACTGCAGCACCGGCGGCCCTGGGGGCATCTCCACCACCGTGATGCGCGCCCCTTGCTCCCTGGCCAGGGGCGTCAGCAAGGCTCGGGCCTCCAGGGCGACCTCGTGGCTGGTGCGGTCGCGCTCGTGCTTGTCGGTAAGCTGGACCTGGATTTCACCCTGCCAGGGCCGCTGGCGAAGATAGTAATGGCGCACCATGCCGTTGAAGTCGAAGGGCTTGGCAGTGCCGGCATAAGTCTGAATGGCCACCACCTCCGGGATCTCCCGGACCCGCTCCGCCAGGAGCCGGGCGGTGTTGACGGTGCGCCCGAGCGCCGTGCCCTCAGGCATGTCCAGGACCACGCTGAACTCGGGCTTATTGTCGAAGGGCAGCATCTTGAAGGGCACCGCCTTCACATAAAAGAGCAGGACCGAAAGGAAGAAGGCGCCAATGAGCCCGAAGAGAAACCCATAGCCGCGGGTCTTGCGCTCGATCAGCGGCACCAGGAGGCGCCGGAAGACCCCGTCCAGGGCCTGCGCCGT
The DNA here is from genome assembly GCA_050257475.1 of Bdellovibrio bacteriovorus. GTDB lineage: Bacteria > Pseudomonadota > Gammaproteobacteria > Chromatiales > Chromatiaceae > Thiodictyon. The sequence continues at coordinate 1,404 of JBLMWY010000053.1, read as the reverse complement.
CTTGTGCTCCTTGTGCTCCGCCTTCTGCAGGGCCTTCATGCTCGGCTTGATACGCATGGCGAGCCAGGGGGTGAAGGCGAAGGCGGCGAACAGCGAGAACAGCATGGCCGCCGAGCCCAAGGCCGGGATCGGCTCCATGTAGGGCCCCATGAGCCCCGAGACGAAACCCATGGGCAGCAGGGCCGCGACCACGGTGAAGGTGGCGATGATGGTGGGGTTGCCCACCTCGGCGACGGCCTCAACGGCCGTCTCCGTATCCGTCTCACCCTTCATCAGCCAGCGACGGTAGATGTTCTCCACCACCACGATGGCATCGTCCACCAGGATGCCGATGGCGAAGATGAGGGCGAACAGGCTCACCCGATCGATGGTGTACCCCATCAGCCAGGCGGAGAAGACGGTCATCAGGAGCACCACCGGGATCACCAGAGTGACCACGATGGCGGGCTTGAGCCCCAGGGCGAAGAAGACCAGGACGGTAACGGCGCCGGTGGCGACGAAGAGCTTGAAGATCAGCTCGTTGACCTTGTCGTTGGCGGTCTGGCCGTAGTTGCGGGTGACCTCCACCCTGACATTGTCGGGAATGAGCTGCCCCTTGAGGCGCTGCACCTTCTCCAGGATGGCGTTGGCCACCGTCACCCCGTTGCTCCCCTCCTTCTTGGCCAGGGCCACGGTCACCGCCGGCAAGCCGTCGGCCCGGGCCTCGCCGGGATAGGCGGGTCCCGTGAAGTAGCTCACCTGCTGGTGGTACTCTTCCGGGGCCAGGGTGACCCGGGCCACGTCCCGCACGTACACGGGGGCGCCCTGATGCGACCCGATCATGAGCCGCTCCACATCCGAGGCGCTCTGCAGGAAGTAGCCCGTGTAGACGGTGAGATGGCGCTCATCCGACTCGACCCCGCCGGTGCGCCGCTCCGCATTGGCGGTCTGGATGGTGCCGGCGATCTGCTCCAGGGTCACCCCGAAGCCCGCGAGACGCTGGGGCTCCACCTCCACCCGGATCTGCTCGGCGCGCCCGCCAACCACGAAGCCCTGACCCACATTGGGGATCTGGGCCAGGCTCTGCAACAGCTTGTGCCCTAGGGAGCGCAGGGCCGCATCGTCGATGATGTCCGACCACAGGGTGAGGGTCACCGCCGGCACGTCGTCGATTCCCTTGGGCCGCACCAGGGGCGGCAAGGCACCGGGAGGCAGGGCCTGGACATTGGCCTGGAGCTTGTCGTGGACCTTCACCAGTGAGGGGCCCATGAGCTCCCCAACCTCGAACTGGACGGTGATGATGCCCTGGTCCCGCTCGCTCGCGGAGTAGACGTGCTTGACTCCGGGGAGCTCCGAGAGCAGCCGCTCCAAGGGCTCAACCGCCTGGCTCCCCACCTGCTCCGTGGAGGCGCCCGGGAACTGGAC
>JBLMWY010000052.1:0-12782 GCA_050257475.1 Bdellovibrio bacteriovorus | reverse complement strand
ACCGGGAGGTGCCGGCGGTGGCCCGCAAGGCCGAATGGGCCCTGCCCTACACCCGGTATCTGGCGGACCCCCACTTCCATACCGGCACCCCGGAGAGCGACCAGCGGCTGCTGCGGGAGCTAGTGGCCTTCTACGTGATCTTCGAGGGGATCTTCTTCTACGTCGGCTTCGTGCAGATCCTGTCCATGGGCCGGCGCAACAAGATGACGGGCACCGCCGAGCAGTTCCAATACATCCTGCGCGATGAGTCGATGCATATGAACTTCGGCATCGATGTGATCAATCAGATCAAGATCGAGAATCCGCATCTGTGGACCGAGAGCTTCAAGCAGGAGCTCATCGCCATGATCCGGGACGCCGTGACTCTGGAGGCCCAGTACGCCCACGACACCATGCCCCGGGGGGTGCTGGGGCTCAATGCCCCCATGTTCGAGGAGTATCTCCAGTTCATCGCCAACCGCCGCTGCGCCCAGATCGGGCTGCCCGAGCAATACCCCGGCGCGGCCAACCCTTTCCCCTGGATGTCGGAGGTCCTGGATCTCAAGAAGGAGAAGAACTTCTTCGAGACCCGCGTTACCGAATACCAGACCGGCGGGGCCTTGAGCTGGGATTGATAGCAGATTGGAGAGGGGGATGCGGGTGTAGGTGCGGCTTCAGCCGCATCCCCTCGCGGGCCAGTTGCGGCTAAAGCCGCACCTACCGCGACATCGATGACCGCGACAGGGGCAGACGGAATGCCGGAGCACCGTGCCTTGGGATGATTTGCGCAAAGGCCGGTTTTCCGAGGCGGGCCGTGCATACCATGTCACCACCGTGGTCGCGCATCGGCGACCGGTGTTTCAGGATCTCTGGCTCGGTCGGATCCTGGTACGCGAGATGATGCGCCTGCGGGATGAGGGGGCGGCGGAGAGCCTGGCCTTTGTCGTCATGCCGGATCACCTCCATTGGCTGATGATCCTGCAGAGTGGCTGGGAACTGTCGGAGGTGATGCGGCGGCTCAAGGGACGGTCCGCGCGAATTCTGGCGGACCGGACCGGATGTCGGCCCTTTTGGGAGCGGGCCTTCCATGATCATGCGGTGCGCCGCGAGGAGGACCTGCGCGCCATTGCGCGCTACGTCGTCGGTAATCCGATTCGCAGTGGTCTGGTCAAGCGGCTTGGGGATTATTCCTTGTGGGACGCGATTTGGATGTAGGTGCCGGTGTAGGTGCGGGTGTAGGTGCGGCTTCAGCCGCATCCCCTCGCGGGCCAGTTGCGGCTAAAGCCGCACCTACGGTCGAATCTGCTGAACCGTCGGGCCCCGGGGCTTTGAGACCCAGGTCACCGAATTCCAGGCGGGGGACCTTGAGCTGGGTCTAAGAGGCGCCAATCTTCCCAGAGTCCGCGCCAAGACCGACGGCGGATCCACCCACTCAATCGAGGAGCGCAACGCCAATGAACGAGAAGAACTCCCCCTCTGACCTGACCGACGAGGTCTCTCGCCCACGCCGGGATCTGCTGATCGGGGCCGCCGCCCTGGGGACCATCTCGGGACTCTCAGTCCTCGGGCTCGCCAGGGCGGAGGAGCACAGCCACGAGCATCACCAGCACACCATCGACGAGGGGCGGCAGCGGGTCATCCAGCACGCCTCCGATTGCGTGGTGAAGGGCGAGATCTGCATCGAGCACTGCCTGCGGCTGTTCAAGGCCGGCGATACCTCGGTGGCCGAGTGCGCCGCAACCACCCAGGAGATGCTCGCCTCCTGCACCGCCATGCGCAAGCTCGCCGTGCTCGATTCGGCCCACCTCAAGGATCTTATGCGGGTCTGTATCGGCGTCTGCGAGGACTGTGAGAAGGCCTGCCGGGAGCACGAGAACAAGCACGCCGAGTGCAAGGCCTGTGCGGACTCTTGCGCCGACTGCATCCGCGTGTGCAAGGAATATCTCGCCTGAGCCAGGGGTCGGGGACCCCGGGGCCTCAAGCCCCTGGGCCCCCGCCGATCTTGTTCCAATTCTGGCCGAAGCGCCGACCTGTGGCGCCTATCCGAGGTCCCACGCCGCCGTCTAGCCGCGGTCCATGATCAGCCGCAGCCGGGCCCCTCCCAGGTCCCCGCGCCCGATTTCGATGGTGCCCCCGTAGGCGATGGCGATCTGGCGCGCCACGGCCAGCCCGATTCCATGGCCGGGGGCGGTCTCGTCGCCCCTCACCCCCCGCTCCATGAGGCGCCCCGCCTCCTCGGCACCGATCCCAGGTCCGTCGTCCTCGACCCCGATCTCCAGGCGCCCCTTGCGCTGGGAGGCGTCGACCCGCACCCGGCCGCGACACCACTTGTAGGCATTGTCCAGCAGGTTCCCCAACAGCTCCATGAGGTCCGCCTCCGACCCTTGGAAGAGCGGCTCACCCTCCAGATGCAGCTCCAGCGCCACCGTCTTGTCCCGGTAGACCTTCGCCAGGGTGGCGGTCAGACGCTCGACGGTCCGCCCCACCGGGATCCGTGGGGCCAGCCGGCCGGTCGGGGCGGCACCCGCCCGGGCACGCCGCAGTTGATGCTCGACGATCTCGCCCATGCGCACGAGCTGCTCCCGAAGGACGCCCGCCCCCTGGGCATCCACCGCCGGCTCCGCGACCACGCCGGACATGACGGCCAGCGGGGTCTTGAGGCTGTGGGCCAGGTCACCCAGGGCATGGTCAAGGCGCTCCTGACGGGCGCGCTCCTGGGCCAGCAGGGCGTTGAGATTGTCGGTGAGGACGCCGAGCTCCGCCGGATAGTCCCCGAGGATCCGCTGCTGGCGTCCGGTCTCCACCGCCGCCACCTCGGCCGCCACCCGGCGCAGGGGGCGCAGGCCCCACCGTAGGGTCAGGCTGAGCGCCAGGAGCATCAACACGGACATGGCCCCCAGCCAGCGCCACAGACTGCCGCGGAACTCGCCCAACTCGCGGCGCATCTCGGTGAGGTCCTCGGCGACCGCGAAGGTGTAACCGACCGGGACGGGCCCCGTGGCCCAGGAGACCCCGAAGGCGGCCACCAGATAGCGGATGCCCCGCTCCCCCTTGCGCTCGGTCACGCGGGACTCGCCCGGGGCCAGGCGCACGGTCGCTGGTTGATCTGAATCGAGGGCGGAGCGGGACTGCCATTCGGTGGCGCCCGTCTCGTCGAAGATCCGGGCGGAAAGGCCGGACCCGGGGAACATCAGCCGCGGCTCGGCCAGCTCGTCCGGCAACACCAAGTGGTCTCCCTCCACCTCCGCGGCGGCCATCAGCAGGTAGAGCTGGGCCTGCAGACGCTCTTCGCGGGCGGAGCGGGCGGCGTCGCCAAAGGCGCGCTCCAGGGCCAGGGTGGTGAGTAGGATGGAGATGCCGAGGACCAGGCTGACCGAGAGCACCAGCCGGGCTCGCAGGGACCTCATGGGGGGGCGTCGCCGAGGACCAGCCGGTAGCCCCGGCCCCGCAGGGTCTCGATGGGGGTGAGGGTGCCGTCGGGGTCGAGCTTGCGGCGCAGGCGACCTACCAGGACCTCCAGCACATTGCTTTCCCGGTCTTGGTCATGGGGATAGAGCCGGTCCGCCAGGGTCTGCTTGGAGAGCACCCCACCCCGCGCGGCGGCGAGCTGCTCCAGCAGCCGGTACTCGAAGGCAGTGAGCTCGATGGGCCGCTCACCCATCCAGGCCCGCTGGGCCACCAGATCCAGGCGCAGCGGGCCGACCTGCAGCTCCCGTCCGGCGGCACCGGCGGCGCGCCGCACCAGGGCCCGCAGCCGCGCCACCAGCTCCTCCGGCTGAAACGGCTTCACGAGATAGTCGTCGGCCCCTGCCTCCAAGCCCTCGACCTTGTCCTGCCAGCGATCCCGGGCGGTGAGGATCAGGATGGGCAGCAGGCTGCCCTTGGCGCGCAGGCGGCGGATGATTTCCAGACCGGGCAGGCCCGGGAGTCCGAGGTCGACCACCGCCGCGTCATGGGGGTACTCCTCCGCGAGATAGAGCCCCTCGCGCCCGTCGCCGCTGCCTTGCGCCTCGATGCCTTGCTGGAGCAGCCCCGCGAGGATCTGGCGCAGCAGTTGGGGCTCGTCCTCGATCACCAGGATCCGCATGGGACGCCTCAGCGGTCCGGGACCTGGATGCTGCGAACCTCGCCCTTGGGCGTGAGGATCTTGACCCGGTAGCCCTCGTTGCTCGGCTTGACGCCCAGGACCCGGCCGCCGGTCTCTTTGCGGGCACGCTCGCTCGCCCGGGACTCGGAGGATTGCCGGCCCTCGCTCGATCGGCGATCGCCCCCCTTGTCGCGACCGCCCCGGTCCCCCCAGGCGGCGCCGATAGGGGCCAAGGCCACGAGGATCGCGAGGGCTAGGATTCGGTAGCGCATCGATTGAGATTCCCTGCGGAGGCAGCACGGAGGCATTCGAATTCTAGCCCCCGGTCCGCGTCCCGGTCTGCCATGGCTCAACGCCGGCGGTCGGTAAAAATGACGGTCCGTCGCTCGACCAAAGGACGCTCATAGCGCCGGCCGTCGCGATAGCCAAAGGCTGGCCGCCGGTCCCAGCGGCTCCACTTGCGTGACGGGCCAGGGTCCTGCCAGTAACCCGAGTGATGGCGGTGCCGATGATGGTGCTGGCCCCAGTCCGAGCCCCACCAGCCGCGATCCCAATCACGATCCCAGCCGCGATCCCAATCGGCAAGGGCCGACCCCGCGGACAGGGTCAGGAGCCCAAGGGTAAGGAGCAGAATGGGGGTCTTGAGCTTCATGATCACGATACTCCGGATGAGTACCCGGGAGCCCGTCTCCCGGTGTGGCCATCATCCTAGTGCCAGGACCCTGAATGCCGACTGAACACCCCTAATTGGCGCGGAAGCGCTCGAGCAGGACCCCATGGCGAAGCCCCCGGTCGCTCACCGAGAGCTGCTCCTGGCCGAGCTTATCCATCAGGGTAATGACCACCAAGGCACCGGCCAGGATGACCTCCGCGCGCCCGGGCTGAAGCCCGGGGATGGCCCGCCGGCCCGCGGCGTCCAGGGCGGCGTAGCGGTCGATCTGGCGCTCCACCTCGGCACGGCTGAGGGTGGCCCCCTGGATGCGGTCCGGGTCATAGGCGCTGAGCCCAAGGCTGACCGCCGTCAGGTTGGTGACCGCGCCGCCCATGCCGACCAGGGCATCCGGCCGCTCCACTGAGTCGAGGCGGGCGAGCTCCACGGCGATGGCGGCGCGGGCCGCGGCCAGGGTCTCCCGCGGTACGGGCCCAGCGAGCCCGAAATCCTCGGTGAGCCGCGCCGCCCCCAGATTGAGGCTGAAGCGATCGAGGATGGCGCCGTCGCGCCCCAGGGTGATCTGGGTGCTGCCCCCGCCGGTGTCGAAGACGACCACCGATCCGCCGGGTATCCCGAGTGACTCCTGGACCGCCAGGAAGGCCAGCCGCGCCTCCTCGTCGCCGCCGATCACCTCGATGCTGAGGCCGCAGGCGTCCTGCACCTCGCGGATGAAGGCGTCGCTGTTGGCGGCGTTGCGCATGCCCATGGTGCCGACCGCCACCACCTGCTCGGCGCCCAGGCCTCTCGCCTCATCGGCCATGTCGCGGATGGCGGCCAGGGTGCGCGCACGGGCGGCGGGTGAGATGATCCCCGTCTCCGCGAGGCCCTCACCGAGTCGCGTGACCTCCGAGCGATCCAGCACCCGGGTCCAGTGACCCGCGGGATTCCGCTCCCCGACATGGAGCTTGACCGAGTTGGTGCCCAGGTCGATCACCGCGAAGCGCGGACCCTGCCCCTCCCCCGCCCAATCGATGAGGGCCTTGAGGCCCCGGGGATAGCTCTGGTTTGGTCTGCCCCAAAGCCCCAGCTCGCGAACGGTCTGGGCCACCGCCGCCGCGTCCTCCGACTCGACCGCCAGGGTGGTAACCCATCGTCCCGCGGCGACCACCTCGGTGACCTCGCAGGCGCATTCCCGCATCCGATAGCGCATGCGCTCCTTGTGCACCTGCAGATCGCGCAACCGCGGCTCGGGCCGGATCAGCTCGACGCTGAGCTGCTCCAGGCTGTAGTGGGTCCTCTGGAGCTGGGGAGCGGGCAGACCCAGGGCCTCAAAGACCTGGATGACGGTCGCGGCGGCAATCGGAAGCTCCGCCTTGAGGACCGGCCGCCACTGCTCCAGTCCGTCCCCATTAGTCTGCTCGAGCCGCTTGAGGTCCAGAAGCCCGGCGCGGATCTTCACGTTCGCGTCCCCCAGGGCGGAGACCAGATAGACCTCGTCGCTGTCCTGAGAGCCCGTGGAGCCGAGGGCCTGGAGTCGGGACCTGGCCTCCGCAAGGTCGCCGCCAAAGGTCCGCCACTCCCAACGCGGGATGACGGCGCCGAGGTCCGTCGCTGCGCCTTGCGGGGACGGGTGTTCAATCTGGGGGGCCGTCTGCGCCGGGGCGGCAGCCTGGGCCGTTGCGGCATCGCCTCCCCGCCGCGTCAGGGCCCAGCGGGTCTTGGTCTGCTGCTCCAGGTCCTGCTCGACCCCCACCTCCGCGAGGAGGGCCATGAAACCGGCCACCGCCACGGCCGCTTGGGCCACCGGTGACTTGATGGACACCTCCATGAGGCGGTCCCCGTCCTCACGCTTCCAAAGCTCCGCCGTGATGGGCCAGGGACTGGCTGGATCCTCGAACCTCCAGCGATGGGCCTGAAGGGGACCGAAGATCGAAAGGGCCTCGAAGTCGATGCGCCGCCCGCCCAGTGCCTCGAGGAAGGACTCCTGCTCCTCGGTGAACAAGGCCTCAATGGGTTTTGCACCCGCGACGACCTTTTTGATCAACCCTTTGCGCACCGGAAGGGTTAGGGAGGCGGACTTGACCACCCCCTTCTCGCTCGCGTCGGCCTCCAGCTTGAAGCCCTCGAGCCGCTTCCAATCGGCCGGGACCTCGGCGGGCACCACGGGTCGAAACTTCACCGTGCTGTCATGCGCATCCCCCACGATGCGCCGAGCGCGGGCGATGATCCCGGCCTGAAAGAGATCGAGGGCCGGGGTGTCGAAAAAATAGACGTAGCGCTCCTCGTCGTTGTCAACGGTGAGGCCGTAGCGAGCCAGGGCGGCCTCGATCTGGTGGTCAGGGATGGTGGCCTTGACCTCGATGGCGTCCGTGCCGGCGGTCAGGTTGGCGACGCGGTCTTTGGTGGCCGCCCCTCGGGGCGCCGTGCCGAACTCAACGGATGTCATCCACGCCTCTCACTTGTGACTCGACGCGAGCGGCCCTTCCGCCCCACGAGTCTTATGAAGCAAGGTGGGCAGGGGATCAAGACCCGAGGGGCCGAAGGGCAGGCCCGGGAGAACACAGGCGGCCGAGCCAGGGGGCAATTCGTGATCTGGCCGATGAGGGGCCCCGGGAGCGACGGCGCACGGTCTACCCCCGCGCCATTTCAGCGGCCGGCGCGGATCGGACCCACCAGATTGCGGCCGTCGAAGAGCTGCATCAGCCCCAGGACCAGGAGCCCCCCGATCACCAGGGTGAGATAGAAGGCGGACAGAGGACGCTCGAGCAGGGTAAAGCCGAGAAGCCCGAGGGCCGCTCCCACCTCCACCGCGCCGTAGTAGGTCAGGGTCGAGCCAGGTCGTCCCTTGGGCCTGGGGCCGGCGCCGCGCTTGGGCGTCCGCACGAATTCGGTGCGATGGCCGAGCAGCGCCTCGGCCCCGGCCCGGGCGTTCGAGAGCAGAAGGCCAGTGGTCAGGAACAGGGTGCCGACCAGCTCGCGCCCGGCACGGTATCGGGTATCGGGTCCAACCCCAGCCGCCAGGAGGCCCAGGGTCCCGAACAGGCCGAGCGATGAGGCAATCAGGGCCAACCAGGTGAGCCCGGGACTCGCCACCACCGCGCCCGCGATGATGGGCAGCCCGAGCAGGGTGCAGGTCAATCCCACCAGGAAGGCAAGCGGCTGGGCCATCTGCAGGGTGACCATGAGGCGCTGCCATAGCGGCAGGGTGTCGGAGCGCCACACCAGCGGGCTGAGCTTGATGGCACACTGGACAAACCCCTTGGTCCACCGGAACTGCTGGGCGCGCCAGGCCTGGGCCGATTCGGGCAACACCCCCGGGACCATGACGTCGTTCAGATAGGCCGAGCGCCAGCCCCGCAACCGGGCGCGCAGGCTCAGATCCAGGTCCTCGGTCAGGGTATCTCCGTGCCAACCGCCGGCGTCGATGATGGCCGAGCGCCGCCACACCCCGCAGGTGCCGTTGAATGGCACGGGCAACCCCAGCCGGAATCGCGCCTCCTGCTCCACACGGAAATGGGCGTCCAGCAGCCGCACCTGGGCGCGGGTGAGGAAGTTACCCCCCGGATTGAGGTGGCCCCAACGGGTTTGGACGAATGCCAGACCGGGGTCGCCCACCAGCACCCCCACGGTCTCCCGCAGATAGTCCGCCGCGGGGATGAAGTCGGCATCGAAGATGGCGACGAAGGGGGCATCCGAGCGCGCCAGGCCCGCCGCCAGTGCGCCGGCCTTGTAGGCGGTTCGGCGGGTCCGGTGAAGGAGCTCGACGGAGACCCCGGCCGCCTGGAGCTCCCCCACTGCCTCACGGCTGAGCGCGCAGGACCCGTCCGTGCTGTCGTCCAAGACCTGGATCTCCAGCCGATCGCGGGGCCAGTCCAGGGCAACCACCGCGGTGAGGATGCGCCTCACCAGCTCACCCTCGTTGTAGAGCGGGAGCTGCACCAGGACCCGGGGAAGATCCCCCTGCGCAAGGGCGGCCCGCTCGGGCCGGCGCGGCGGCAACAGGAGGCGCGCGAGCGTCAACACCACCAGGTTCAGAGACAGGAGGCTCAAGGCCACCAGGCCCAGGGAGAGCAGGGCTTCGATCAGGGTGTCCGATTCCATCTAGAGATGCTTCCGGAGAACGGGGGCCTCGGCCATGGTTGTCAATTCACGCCCCATCTCGCTCGTCTCTTGCATCGCCCCAGGCCTGGCGCTTCTCAGCGCTCCTTGATCGTCGAGGAAGATGCTTCGCGCTCTGGGGCATTCTCTAGCCATCGGCTTAGGGCTTGCGGTGGACCAAGACGGCGGTCGGCCGGGGCTAGGGGTGGCCGCTGTTGAGGGATTGCGGGCAACTGCGCGCGCTTCGGGTGCCGGGCAGAGTAGGGGCAAACCCCAGCGCCATCAAGTGAAGGGGAGATGACGAGAGGTGCGGGACGCGGCCCCGGCGGTCACTCCGAGTCCGGTCACTCCGAGATTGGCTCGAAGGCGATGCCCGCTCGATTCAGGCCCTCGCCCAGGGCCGCCATGGCCTGCGCAAGACCGCCACGTCCGCGGAAGCCGAGGAGGATGTGCGGGTCCTCCCCCAAGTGGGGCAGGCTGAACAGCTTGAGCCGCGGAAAGCGCCGACCCAGATCCTCCATGAGGGGGATGAGCTGGCTTTCGGGCACCCCCAGCACCCGCAACGCGGCCTCCTCCAGAGGGGCGGCCCGAGGATAGTGCCGATCGAGCACCCAGTCGGCCATGGGCCAGGCCATTTGGGGGAAGCCCGGCAGGAACCAGTGCCCCCGCAGGCTGAAGCCGGGGATCTGATTGACCGGGTTGGGGATCAAACCGCAGCCGGCAGGCAGGTCCGCCATGCGGATCCTCAAGGGGTAGGCGGACTCACCGAACCGACCTTCGATCAGGGCCGCCGCCTCCGGATGCCGGACGAGTCCCACACCGGCGGCGGCCGCCGCGCAGGCGCGGGTGTGGTCGTCGGGTGTCGCGCCGATGCCACCGCACACGAAGACCGGCGAGCCGAGGCCCAGCGAGAAGCGCAGATGCCCGGTGAGCAGGCCGGGCTCGTCTGGCAGGACCCAATGCCAGGCCAGACCATGCCCTCGCTCCCTCAGGCGTTCCTTGAAGGCGGCGAGGTGCTTGTCGGCGCGCCCGCCGTTCAACACCTCGTCGCCAATCACAATGAGCCCGAAAGCGACCGGGACCAGATCGCCAGCCGCCGCTCCCGATTCCCCGCTCATCATCCGAAGTCGTAGTGGATGATGTCCTCGACCCTTCGGCAGAGCTCCCGCCCGTAGTCGGTCCACAGCCCCTGCCCCCAGTAGCGGTAGCAGCTCGTCTGGGACGCCATCAGATGGAACAGGGCATTGCGGTAGCGGGGGTCGTCGGTCGGGACGCCGGCCTCCAGGATCTTCTCGAAGAAGAGCGCGCTCGCCTCCTCCATAGGCCCCAGGACGTTGTCGTAGCCCTGGACCCAGGACAGGTTGTTGGTCCAGCTCCCGCCATCCATGTGGAAGCGCCCGTCCTCCCGCTTCAGCTCCTCGATGACCTTGACCAGCTTCTCCGGCCCATCGCCGGGCTGCATGCGGGCCCAGATGCGGTCATGGAACAGGGGCTGGATCTCCGGCAGATCCGACACCTTGATCCCGGCGGCGAACAGGTGCTCCAGGTATTCGCTTCCGTTCATCAGGGGGACTTCGGTGCCGCTTGCCGCCCCCACCACCTCCATGAACTTGCCGGGGAACTCGTTCATCATGACCCCGCCGTTCTCCCCGTCGGCGATTTGGGTCACCAGCGGCGGGATGGAGCGGCCGGCGAACTCCAGACGCTGCAGCCCCTGGGCCTCGTACCAGGGCTGCATCTGGGCCACCAACTTGGTGTCCGACCCCTGGGTCTTGACGATAGCGATGATGGACGCGGTCTCGCCCTTGGAGTTGGTGCACACCAACCGGTGGGGGATATGGGGTCGCTCCGGGTGGCGGGCGTTGGTCACCTGCTGGACCGAGTGCTCCTGGACGAGCACCCATTGGAAGCCGCTGTCCACCAGAGTCTTGACGAACTCGTAGGCCACATCCGGGTGATTGGGGAGGGCCATCTCCGAGGGGGAGAAGCCGCGCACTCGCTCCAGGGCCTCCCAGCCGAAGATGGCGGCGAAGTGGTGCTGGAAGGCGCGCACATGGAGGCGGTAATCCTGCACCGGGGTCGATGGGGCCACCGCATGGCCCCAGGGCATGCCCAGCCACTCCACCGCCCAGTTCAAGTCCGGGTTGCAGGTGACGCCCTTGAGGGCATCGATGACGTGGTGCTCCCCCATCTTGCGCAGGCCGTGGAGCAATGTCCCCGAATATTCCAGCATGCAGCGGGGCGACTTGCCCTCGCCGATGAGCTGGGGGATGAACTCACCCATGCGCTTGTAGCACCACACGAAGACCGGGGCATTGTGGTTATCCCCTATCCCCTGGTTCTCCATCATGTGCTGGAGATTGCTGATGATGGCGGCGCTGCGCAGGTCGCCCCCGCCGGCGGGGATGAGGGGCTGGTGCTGGTGCAGGGCGATGGCCGCGGCGGCGCGGATGCGCCCGAAGTCGATCCCACCGCGCGCGGCGAATAGGGACTTGTCACGGGCGGCGACCGCGACCTGCTGGACCTCCGACTCGTGACCGCTGATGTTGGGAAGGTCGCCCAGGTACTCGGGTAACGGCTTCACGGCTGACTCCTCGATGCTTGGCCCCACAGGGGCCGCAAGGTTGAGAGATGGGGCGCTAGGGCGCCTTGTCGGGAAGACGGTCGGACTCCTCGCTGGCTGGAGGCTGGGCGGCCAGCGCCGCCGCCTCCCCGGTGCTGTCCGGGACGGGCAGCGACGCCGACTCGATGGTCGGCTCGGGCTGTGGCTCTCGCTCTGGCTCTGGCTCTGGCGCCGGCACCGGGTACGGCACCTCCACCCGGATACGCGCCAGGGCCTCCCGGGCCGCCTCCAGGTCGGACTCGGCGCGGTGGACCCAGGCCTCGCCCCAATAGATGTTGCAGCTTGTCTCCGCCCGCAGCAGGCGCCACAAGGCCTCGTCGATGGCCTCCACCTGGGGTCCCCCGGTGATGCCCTGCTCGCCCGCCTGCCAGCGGGCGTCGTGCACCGCCTTGCTGACCGCCGCGTAAGCGGCGATGGTCTGCCTCTGAGCCGCCGAGCCGGTCCACTGGGTGAAGTCGCGCCCGTGGTGCCAGCCGGTGTTCCAGGCCCCGGTGCGCACCCTCACCTCGCCATGGGTCCCGTGCACATTGAGATAGTCGCTGATAAAGGTGGGGGAGATGCCGGCGGTTCCGGCCCCCACCCGATCCAACAGGGGCAGATAGAAGGCGCTCCAGAAGTTGGCCCCCTCGGTGACATTGCGGAACCAGCCCCCGTTCTCCCCGTCGGTGCAGGTGGTCACCAGGGGCGGGAAGTCGCACCACTTGGTGCGCTCGGCCACCTCGGAGAGGAACCAGTCCACCTCCATACCGGATTCCTGGGCATCCGACAGCTCCCGATCGCGCACGATCACGGTGATCTCGTCGTTGCCATAGCGCGCCAGGTGGGGGCGATAGCGCAGCTCCTGCCAGCTCATCTCGGTCACCGGCTCCACGTGCTCGCTGTCCACCATCACATAGCGATAGCCGAAGGCACGCAGCATGGGGATCAGCTCCATGGAGAAGCCCATCTCCGGGGGCCAGAAGCCCTGAAAGCGCGGTCGCCACAGCAGATGATTGGCGATCCCCATCCAGCGCAGGAGGTGCTCCTTGCGGTCGGCCTCGGGGATCAGGGGCAGCACCGGGTGGTAATAGCCGGTACCCAGGACCTCGAACAGATCCTCATTCTGGAAATGCCAGAGCAGGGATCCACAATCGACGATGCCATAGACCTGCTGCTGGAAGCTCGGGTCCGACAGGGTCTCGAGCAGGGTGCCTGAAAGGGATAGGTGCACCCGCGCCAAGGCCTCCCGCCCCCATAGGCTGCGGGGGATGCGGTCCAGGGCGAACAGGATCTCCTTGGCCTCCCAGGTCTGGTGCTCCAGCAGATGCTGGAGATTTCCAGGGGGCTGATGGAGGTTGAGTACG
>JBLMWY010000051.1:0-9063 GCA_050257475.1 Bdellovibrio bacteriovorus | reverse complement strand
AGCAGGCAGTAGTCCGGTTGGTCCTCGGTCAGTCGCTCGGTCCCGAAGATGGGCAGGTGCTGCCCGGGCATGTAGCGGCCGTGCTTGTGAACGTTGCGGTCCACCACGTAGTCGATGAGGTCGGGTCCGATCCCGACAAAGTTGATCAGGGTGCACCCCTTGGCGGCGGCCCCGTAGGCGGCGATGCGCCGGCCCTCGCCCTTGAGTCGCCGCAGCAGGGCCAGCAGCCCCGACTTGACCTGCTCCACCCGCCGCGCGAAATCCAGGTAGTAGTCGAGTCGATCCACGCCGCTCTCGCGCTCCAGCCCCAGGAGCTGAGTCACCGAATCCCCGATGCGTTCTCGGGGCTCGACATAGAGCCGCAGGGACCCGCCGTGGATGGGTAGCCGGCGCACGGCGTTGAGGTAGAGCCCGTGGCGGCGGAAGAGCCCGTCCAGGGCGGTGACGGAGAAGTAGCACAGGTGCTGGTGGTAGATGGTGTCGAACTCGATGTGGTCGATCAGGTCCTTCACGTAGGGGACCTCGATGACGATGACCCCGTCCTCCTTCACCAGCTCGGCAAGCCCGGCCACGAAGCCGTTGGTGTCCGCCACATGGGCCAGGACGTTGTTGGCGTGGATCACGTCGGCCCGGCGTCCGTCCGCTGCCAGTCGGCCGGCCAGCTCCCGGGTGAAGAAGGTGTTGAGGGTCGGCACCCCCACCACCTCCGCCGCCCGTGCGGGGCCATCCGCGGGGTCGATGCCGAGCACCGGGATACCCTGCTCCCCATAGTGGCGGAGCAGGTAGCCGTCGTTGCTCGCGATCTCGATCACCAGGCTCTGGTCGCCGAGCGTGCGGGACTCGATCAGCTCCAGCACATTCGCCCGGGAATGACGGACCAGCTCGTCCGAAAACGACGAGTAGTACGGATAGTCCTGGCAGAACAGGATCTCGGGGTCCACCGTCTCCCGGATCTGCACGAGACTGCAGGCCGGGCAGAAGACCACCTCCAGGGGAAAGCGGGGCTCCGGCTCCGCCAGACGGTCGGCGCTCACCAGCCGGTCCGCCAGGGGTGAGAGCCCGAGGTCCAGGACCTGGGTCAGCTCGGGGTGTCCGCAGGAGCGGCAGCCGTCGATGCGTGCCAAGGGGGTCTCTCCGGGGCTGGGTCGATGCGTGGGCGGGCGCTCAAGGATGGGCGCCGGTCCAACGCAGGTCCCCATCCAGGGCCCCGTCCGACACCAGCTTCTTCACGTGGGCGTTGCGCTTGTATCGCTCACCCTCGAAGTCGTTGAGGGTGAGTCCCACCGACCTGTAGGCCTGATAGAGCTCCTCCACACCCCGGCGCGCCGTCCATTGGGGCTTGAAGCCGTGGAGGGTGCGGGCAATCTTGTTGCAGTCCACCCGATAGCAGCGGGCGTCCGGACCCGCGTCGGGGGCAAACTCGATCCGGCAGTTGGGCACCACGTCGCGCACGATCTCGGCCAGCTCCCGGATCTGATAGTTCTCGGTGGTGGTGCCCACATTGAAGGCCTGATCGTGGACCAGCTCCCGGGGGGCCTCCAGGGCCGCGATGTAAGACAGGGCGATGTCCTCCACGTGCACCACCGGCCGCCAGGGGGTGCCGTCGCTCTTGAGGTAAACGAGACCCTCCGTGAAGGCCCAGGCCGTGAGGTTGTTGATCACCAGGTCGAAACGGATGAGCGGTGACCAGCCATAGGCGGTGGAGGCCCGCAGGTAGGTGGGGGAGAAGTCTCCATCCGCCATCTCGGTGAGCGCGGCCTCCACCCGGACCTTGGAGACGCCGTAGGGCGTCACCGGGTTGAATGGGGCCTGCTCGTCCAGGAAGTCGAGTCCCCCGGCCCCATAATTGCTGCAGGAGGAGGCGAACAGGTAGCGCCGCACCCCCGCGGCCTTGGCGAGCCGCGCCAGATCCACCGCGGCCTGCTCGTTGATCTCCTCGGTGAGGTTGGGCTTGTAGTCGCCCAGGGGGTCGTTGGAAAGCCCCGCCAGGTGGATGACGGCGTCGTAGCCCCGGACGTCTTCCGCCACCAGGTCGCGGATGTCCTTCTCCACCTGGGGGATCTCCGGCAGGGCGCCGCTAAAGAGGCAGGAGGTGAAATAGTTGGTGTCGAGCCCCGCTACCTGATGGCCGCGCTCCAGCAGCATGGGCACCAGCACGGTGCCGATATAACCGTTGTGTCCGGTGACGAGTACGCGCATGGTTCGATTCCGCGGTTGCCTGCCGTTCTGTCTACACCCAGGTGCGCCAGGGGGCGGAGCCCTCGGCCCACAGCTTCTCCAGCAGCTTCTTGTCGCGGATGGTGTCCATGCACTGCCAGAAGGACTCGTGGCGGTAGGCCATGAGCTGGCCGTCGGCCGCGAGCCGCTCCAAGGGCTCCTTCTCCCATTGGGTCGCGTCCCCGTCGATGTAGTCGAAGACGCCCGGCTCCAGGACGAAGAAGGCCCCGTTGATCCAGCCCTCGCTGGTCTGCGGCTTTTCGGTGAACTCGGCGATGCGGTCCCCGTCGAGCTCCAGGTGACCGAAGCGGGCCGGGGGGCGCACCGCAGTCAGGGTGGCGAGCCGGCCATGGGCGCGGTGGAAGCGCAGCAGGGCGTCCAGGTCCACGTCGGAGACCCCGTCGCCCCAGGTGAGCATGAAGGTGCCCTCGCCCATCCAGTCCTTGAGGCGCTTGATGCGCCCGCCGGTGGCGGTGTCCTGGCCCGTGTCCACCAGGTCCACGGTCCAGTCCTGCTGGTGGCGGTCGTGCAGGGTGACGGTGCCGCTCCCCGTGCGCACCGTCATGTTGCTGTGTAGGCTGGCAAACTCACGCATCCAGCGCTTGATGTACTCGCCCTTGTAGCCAAGGGCGATGACGAACTCCCGATAGCCGTAGCGGGAGTAGTGCATCATGACGTGCCAGAGGATCGGCTGGCCGCCGATCTCCACCATGGGCTTGGGCTTGACCTCGGTCTCCTCCGCGAGGCGGGTTCCGAGTCCTCCTGCCAGGATGCCAACTTTCATCCGCTCACCCATTCATCGACCTTGGGTTGGGTCCCGGTGCGCGCGCCCAACGAGGAAGCCATCATACCATCGCGTCAGATCACCCCAATGCGGCGTGGCCCCGGGACATCGAGCTACCAGGCGGCTGCGGCGCCGGCTACGTCCTTTAGCATCGACGAGACCTTGGCCATCACGGCGCTCTCTGAGATTTCGTCCCCTGGGATCTCCCGATGGGCCACGAAGGTGGTGCCCTCCTTGCCGGGCAGGGTGTAGACACTGATGATGAAGGGGCAGTTGACGATGCGCGCCGGGTCTTCGCTGGTCATCTCCCGGGACAGGACCGCGCTGCAGAACTCGATCGATTCGGCGCGTCCGTAAATGGCCTCACCCAGTCCGAGGTCCTTGCCGGTGCGCTCCAGCATCTCGCCCATGTGCATGATGTTGTTGATGTACATGCCCCGCTCTTCGATGGCGAGCTTGAGGCCCTGGAGCACGTCGTCAAAGGACGCCTCGCTCTCGTAGACGGCGTAACCGCCCGCCGCGGCCACCTGGGTCGGTATCGGCGCCAGGCCGAGGGCGAGCGCGATCAGGGGCCCCTTGAGCAATGGTGTGGGGATGTACATGGGTTCATCTCCTACGGTATGGGGATCGGCGGACCTAGGGCTGCGATGGCGTTGTTACCTCGGGGAATCCTGTGCTGGGGTGTCCCTTGGCTGGCCGTGCCCAATCCCCGGGCAAATGAAAGACCCCGCCGCGGGCGGGGTCTGCTCCCGGACGGTTCGGGTGGCCTGCCCTCAATACTGATTCATGGGCCGGAAGGCGGGTGCTGAGGGCCAGTCCGTGGCGGGTGCCGGCTGGCTCTGCTGTTTGCCCGCCTCCAGCTCCTCGATCCGGCGCTTCAGGGCATTGATCTCGCTCTGGCTGCTGGAGCTGGATTGAGCCGGCGCGGCGGGTGCCGCTGGGGCCGGAGCGGCCATGGGGGCTCCCATGTAGCCGGGGGCGCCGTAGCCGGGAACGCCATAACCCCCCCCATAGGGAGCACCATAGGGTCCGCCGCCATAGGGCCCACCACCGTAGCCACCGTAAGGGCCACCGCCCCAGGGTCCGCCGCCCCAGGGGCCACCGCCGTAAGGCCCGTAATCGCCGTAGTAGTCGTCGTCATAGCGGTCGCGATTCTTTCCGCCCCCCATCCAGCGGCCCGGGTTCATCATGTCGCCGAAATTGAAGGCCTGGACGGGCGGTACGTAGGTGGTGAAACCGACGACGGCGGCCAGGGATGCGGCGGACAACAGCTTGATAGGTATCTGGGACACAGGGGACTTCCTCCGGGTTGGTTCCGATTTCTCTACTGACAGCGACTTGTGGAAATCTGGCGTCCAGGGCCCCCTCGGTGGGATCGCGGCGCCGCGTCACTTCTTACACCGATCGGGGCGGTCGGTCAAATGAAGGGGCCGCCCCGCCCGTTCCCTGTCTCAGCCGTGTCGGTGTCCAGGCGCGGGCGGGCGGTGATGGGTATGGCCGTGATCATGGGTATGGCCCGGCTCTGCCCCGGCGCCCCCGTGCATCCGCACCCCCTCGGGCTGGATAGCCGGCCTTATGGTACGGCCGAGCTCAAGGCGTCTGCGCTGGGCGGCGAGCTCGTCCTGGAGCCAGTGCAGCCAGGGCTCCAGCCCCCGGTCGCCGCGGGTGGAAACGGTCTCGAAGGGCGCGGCACTGGCGAGGTCCCGCAGATACCGCTCGGCGCGCTGGGGCTCAAACTCCGGTAGCACCGGCAGGAGATCGCACTTGGTGCAGAGCACCAGGTCGGCGGCCCGGAACATCACGGGATACTTGGCTGGCTTGTCGTCCCCCTCCGGAACCGAAAGCAGGGTGACGTTGCGATGCTGACCCAGGTCGAAGCTTGCCGGACAGACCAGGTTGCCCACGTTCTCGATGAACAGCAGGTCCATCCCGTGGAGGTCCAGCCGGTGCAGGGCCTCATGGACCAGGTGTGCATCCAGATGACAGGCGCTGCCGGTGGCGATCTGGACGGCGGGGACCCCCTTGGCGCGGATCCGCTGCGCGTCATTCTCCGTCTCCAGGTCCCCCTCGATCACGGCGATCCGCAGTTGACCGCCCAGGGCCTCGATGGTGGCCTCCAGCAGGCTCGTCTTACCCGCCCCCGGGGAGGACATCAGGTTCAGGGCCAGCACCCCCTGGCGGTCGAGGTGCTCCCGATTGTGGGCCGCCTGGTGGTCGTTCTCGGAGAGCAGGCCCTGGAGCACCGTCACGGCGGCGCGGCCGTCCTCGGTGCGGGCGAGCTTGCCATCGCCGCGTACCAGGTGCTCGTTACCGGGGGTGATATTGCAGCCGCAGGTCTCGCACATGGGAATCTCCGGGATTGGGCCTTGCCGGGGGCTGTCCCGGCTTCGACCCCCGAGTGTACGCCATCGGTCAGGTGGCCGTCGGCCGCCCATCCGGGATGGTCAGCTCCAGGTTTGCGAGCAGCATCTCGTCGCCGCTGATCAGGCGGGTGCGCCAGCCGCCGCAGACGCCACACAGCAGCCGATTCGGTGCGGCATCGGACTCGGCCCCGCAGTCGTTGCAGCGCACCCGAACCGGGGCGGGCTCGATGACCAGGGTCGCGTCCTCCGCGATGGTGCCAGCCGCCGCCAGGGGATAGGCGTGCTGGAGCAGGGCGGGCTCGACGCCGGACAATGGCCCCACTTTGAGCAGGATACGCTCCACCCGGCTCGCCCCGTGCTCCTCGGCGATCCGCTCCACCTGGTCCAACAGGGCCTGACAGATGGAGAGCTCATGCATGGGGTGGCTTCGTCATGGTCTCTGGCGGGCGCCTGGGGTGGGCCGGGATCTGGCAGGCGCCGCGGACTCTGGCCATAGACCTCGGATGGCGGCGATTCCCTGGGCCCCGTACCGGACGGCGTCACTGAGGTCCGCTGGGGCGAGCCCCCCCAGCGCATAGACCGGCAGGGGCGCCGGATCAGCCAGTGCGGCAAAGCGGGTCCAGCCTAGGGCGGGGAGGCCGGGGTGGCTGGCGGTGGGTCGAATGGGTGAGAGCAGGGCGTAGTCGAGGCCGAGGGCGGCGGCCCGGGTCAGCTCGGCTGCGTCGTGGCAGGAGGCGCCGATCAGGTCGTCCGGACGTCCCGGGCGTTGTCCCAGAGCCGCGAGGATACGGGCGGGCAGGTGGAGCCCGTGCCGGGGAAGGCCCTCCGCCTCGCAGGGGTCCCGATTGAGCAGGAGCCGAGCCCCCGCGGCCTGGCACAGGGCGAAGGCCCCCTCGGCGAGGTGGCGGTAGTCGGCGGAATTCAGCGCATGGGCGCGTAGCTGAACCAGCCGGATTCCGCCCGCCAGGGCCGCCTCCAGGCGCGAGAAGAAGGAGTTGGGGAGCCGTGGATCAGGGCCCGTGATGAGGAGGAGCTGAGGGAGCCGCAGGGCTGTGATGATGGGTCGATCCGCCGCGGGGAAGGCCTGGGGGTCCATGGCATCGGGGTGAAGCCAGTCGAGGGGCTGGCCCTCCCGGCCCTCGGGTTCGCCCTGGTACTGCGACAGCCGGCGGACGTCCAACAGGATGTGGCGGTCTCCGTAGTCGTGGTGGACCCGGATCAGGGGTTGGCTCTCCTGAACCGAGATCCCCAGCTCCTCCGCCAGCTCTCGGGCGAGACCCTGCTCGGGGTCCTCCCCCGGCTCCAGCTTGCCGCCCGGAAATTCCCAGAGGCCCCCCTGGTGCACATGGTCGGGGCGGCGGGTCACCAGGATGCGGCCCTGGGCATCCGCGATGGCCGCGGCCATGACGTGGATCTGCTTCGGGGGGGTCTGCTTCAGGAGCGGTACTCGGCGTTGATGCGCACGTAGTCGTAGGAGAGGTCGCAGGTCAGGACCTGGGTCGCGACCTCGCCGCGCCCCAGGGCGACGCGGATCAGGATCTCAGGCTGACGCATCACCGCGGCCCCCGCCGCCTCCGTGTAGCTCGCGGCCCGTCCCCCCGCCTCGACGATCAGGACCGGGCCCAGCCAGATCCGCACCCGGTCGATCTGCAGGGCGTCCAGGCCGGCGCGGCCCACCGCCGCCAGGATGCGCCCCCAGTTGGGGTCCGAGGCGAAGAGTGCGGTCTTGATCAGGGGCGAGTGGGCGATGGTGTAGGCGACCCGCCGGGCCTCCCCCAGGTCCAGGGCCCCCTCGACCACCACCCGCACCAGCTTGGTCGCCCCCTCGGCATCGCGCACGATGGCGGTGGCCAGGTCCAGGCACAGGGCCTCCAGGGCGGACCTAAAGGCGGCGCCATCGGGGCTCCCGGCATCGGTGATGCGCGGATTGCCCAGGGCCCCGGTGGCGGCGAGCACGCAGGCGTCGTTGGTGGAGGTGTCCCCGTCCACCGTGATGGCGTTGAAGGAGCCGTCCATGGCGTCCTGGAGGCAGCGCTGGAGCAGGGTTGGATCCACCGCCGCGTCAGTGGCCAGAAAGGCGAGCAGGGTGGCCATGTCCGGGCAGATCATGCCGGCCCCCTTAGCCATGCCCGTGAGGGTGGCGGCGTGCCCGGCCACCTGGAACCGGCGGGAGACCAGCTTGGGCACCGTGTCGGTGGTCATAATGGCCCGGGCCGCCCGGGGCCAGCCGTCCGGGTCGAGTTGGGCGATCAGGTCCGGCAGGGCGGCGGTGATGCGCGCCACCGGCAGGTGCTCACCGATGACGCCCGTGGAGAAGGGCAGCACCTGTGCCGGTTCGCCCCCAGTAAGCTCCGCCACCGCCTGGCAGCTCGCCTCGGCGTCCGCGAGCCCCCTGGGGCCCGTGCCGGCGTTGGCGTTGCCCGAATTGATCAGCCACCAGCGCGGCGTGGCCTCGGCCAGATGCGACCGGGCCAGGATCACGGGCGCGGCGCAGAAGGCATTGCGGGTGAAGGTGGCGGCGCAGCCTCCTTGCGGCGGCAGCTCCACCAGCACCAGGTCGTCCCGGTCCCGATAGCGGATGCCGGCGGCGGTTGCCGCCAGGCGAATCCCGGCGATGGGCGTGAAGGGAAGCTCCTCGGTGTCCATGGCGCGGCCTCAGGCGACCTTGCCGTGGCATTGCTTGTACTTCTTGCCCGATCCGCAGGGGCAGGGCTCGTTGCGCCCGACCTTGCGCCCGTCGCGCACGAAGGGCTGATGGACGACGCCGCCGGCGGGTGACTCTGGGCCCAGTGCCCCATCGACCTCGGCCTCCGCTGGCTCGCCGAAGCCCTGGAACTCCTCGTGCTTGAACTCGAACTCCCGCACCGGGGCCGGGGCGGGGCCCAGATCGGAGAGCAGGTCCGGGGTCTGGATCTGGAGCTTGGAGAGGGTGCCCACCACCTCCTGCTTAATGCTCTCCAGCAGGGCCGAGAACATCTCGAAGGCCTCGCGCTTGTACTCCTGCTTGGGGTTTTTCTGGGCATAGCCCCGCAGGTGGATGCCCTGGCGCAGGTAGTCCATGGCCGCCAGGTGGTCCTTCCACTGGGTGTCCAGGGTCTGGAGCATGACCGCCTTCTCGATCTGGCGCATGGTCTCTGCGCCGATCACCTTCTCCTTGTCCGTGTCGCGCGCCTCCAGGGTCTTGGCGATGCGCTCCCTCAAGGTCTCCTCGTGCAGCGAGTCGTCGGCCTCCAGCCACTGGCGGATCGGCCAGTCGCCGCCGAAGGTGTCCTTCAGGGCCTGCTCCAGGCCCGGCAGGTCCCATTGCTCTTCCAGGCTCTGGGGCGGGATGTGGGCGTCGATGGTGCGGGTGAGGATGTCCGAGCGCATGGCCTGGACGGTGTCGGAGACGTCGCTCGTGTCCATCAGCTCCCGGCGCTGGCGGTAGACCACCTTGCGCTGGTCGTTGGCCACGTCGTCGTATTCCAGGAGCTGCTTGCGGATGTCGAAGTTGCGCCCCTCCACCTTGCGCTGGGCGTTCTCGATGGCCTTGGTCACCCAGGGATGCTCGATGGCCTCGCCCTCCTGCATGCCCAGCTTCTGCATCATGTTGCCGACGCGCTCGGAGGCGAAGATGCGCATCAGATTGTCTTCGAGGGACAGGTAGAAGCGGCTGGAGCCCGGGTCACCCTGGCGGCCCGAGCGGCCCCGGAGCTGGTT
>JBLMWY010000050.1:0-22859 GCA_050257475.1 Bdellovibrio bacteriovorus | reverse complement strand
AGTTACGCAGCGGCGCGATCTCGGTGGTGATCCTGCCGTAGCCCGCGGCGGTCAGGGCCTGCTGGTAGGCGTCGCGGGTCGCAATGGCCAGGGCGCGCTGCTCGGGGCTGTTCGTATAGATAGCGCTGCGGTAGTTGCTGCCGATGTCGTTACCCTGGCGATCGCCCTGGGTGGGGTCGTGGTTCTCCCAGAACTTGGCCAGGACCTGCTCCAGGGACACCTTGTCGGTGTCGAAGCTAACCTTGACCACCTCCGCATGATTGCGCCCGCGGCCCTGACCGCGCCGAATGGCATCCTCGTCAGACAGCAGGTCCCGATAGCCGACACGCGCTTTGTCGCCGCCTGCGTAGCCGGCCTCGACGTCGACCACGCCAGGGATCTCCGCCATACGCTTCTCGGCCCCCCAGAAGCAGCCCATCCCGAGGACGATGGACTCGGTCTTGGCGAGGGCCTGTAGCGGCGCGGCCAGGATCAGGCCGCAGAGCAGGACGCGCGTGATCTGGTGCATGTGGGCTCCGGGTGTCGGCGATGGGCTCTGTCCGGTTCGACCGCAAGCCAGTCGATTTCTTTCATGTCCTGCCACCGGCACGCAGAGTCCGTGTGCCGACACGATGGGTCACAGCTCATGCCTTGGCAAAGGTCAACGCCTGACCCTAAGCGCGTAGCGCGGGGCGCCCGCCCCCGACGCCCTCTGTGCTAACCTCGCGCACGGAAGACGCCAGCACCGAGGTCACCCATGGGCGAGTCCGCCGCGCGACACGCCACTTACGACGACCTGCTCCAGGTCCCGGAGCACCTGGTCGCCGAGATCATCCATGGGATGCTCCACACCCATCCTCGGCGGGCGCCGCGGCACGCCCTAGCGGCCGCCGCCGTCGGCGGCAAGCTGTTCGACCCCTTTGGCACCGGCCGCGGCGGACCCGGCGGTTGGTGGATCCTCGACGAGCCGGAGCTGCACCTCGGTCCCCAGGTCCTGGTCCCGGATCTGGCAGGCTGGCGGCGGGAGCACATGCAGGCGCTTCGGGATAGTGCCTGGTTTGAGCTGGTCCCGGACTGGGTCTGCGAGGTCCTGTCGCCCGCCACCGCCAAGACCGACCGCAGCCTCAAGATGCCCCTCTATGCGCAGCACGGCGTCGCCCACCTGTGGCTCATCGACCCCTTGCTGCGCACCCTGGAGACCTACCGCCTGACCGGCGGCCACTGGACCCTGGACGCCACCCTGAAGGACGACGACCCGGTTCGGCTGGAGCCCTTCGCGGCCATCGAGTTTCCCCTCGCAGACCTGTGGGCCTGATCGGGACCCCGAGCGGCCGGCCTGGTTGCCGTCCCCGCCCACTCGTGCTGGGCCACCTAGCGCGCAAACGCCCTCGGTGCGCGGAGCGCATTATCTCGTTGGTTTTTCTTCAAAAGACGTGCGACTTCGACGGTGGCGGAATCGAGGTGCCCAATCCCTTCGCCTTCACGGGATGGCAAGCACGGCCACGGCGGTCCAGAGGATCACCGCGGTGAGGGCACCAGCGGCCAGGTCGTCGAGCATGATCCCCAACCCGCCCTTGAGGTGCTGGTCCAGCCAGCGGATGGGCCAGGGCTTTGAGATGTCGAGGAGCCGGAACAGGAGGAAGCCGGCGAGCATCCAGGGCCAGCCCGCCGGGGCGGCGGTCATGGCCGCGAGATAACCCACCACCTCATCCCAGACGATCGCCCCTGGGTCCTCGCCCCCGAGGTCCCGGGCGGTGCGGCCGCAGGCCCAGACGCCGAGCACGAAGAGGACCGCCACCAAGCTCAGGTACAGGACCAGGGCGAGCGGGCTCAGCAGCCAATAGAGGGGAACGGCAGCCAGGGTGCCGAAGGTGCCTGGCGCCCAGGGGACCAGGCCGGACCCCAGCCCGAAGGCGATCCAATGGTGGAGACGTCTGGGGTTGAAGCCGGGGGGCAACGTGGCCACTCACCCGGGGAAGTGGTCGAAGCCGGCGCAGGCCAGATGGACGACGGCGCCATCGGGCCCAAGGCACACCAACCCGGCGCCCTCGCGGATGATCCCCACCCGCGTCAGGGGGCAGCCGAGCCGCTCCGCCAAGGGCTCAATCCCCACCGCCCGCTCCGGGGGGAGGCAGATACAAAGCTCATAGTCGTCTCCGGAGGCCAGGGGTAGGCTCCAGTCCGACTCCGTCGCCACCGCGGCGGCCACCGCCGGGGAGAGGGGCAGGGACTTCAGATCCAGGTCGGCCCCGACCCCGCTCGACTCCAGGATGTGGCCCAGGTCCGCGGCGAGACCGTCGGAGATGTCGATCAGCGCGCTCGCCATCCCCCTCAAGGCCGCCCCGAGGGAGATCCGCGGGCTAGGCCGGTCCAGGCGCTCGCTCAGCCCGGAATCGACCGGGACGCCGCTCTGCCTCTGCCGGAGGGCGAGGCCCGCATCCCCTAGGGTCCCGCTCACGTAGATGAGGTCCCCGGGGCGGGCCCCCGAGCGACGAATCGCCGCCCCGGCCGGCACGAATCCGTGGACCTGGAGGGTCACGGCGAGGGGTCCGCGGGTGGTGTCGCCCCCCACCAGCCGCACCCCATGTTGCTGCGCCAGCGCCCCCAGGCCCCGGGCGAAGGCCCCGATCCAGCCCGGGTTCTGGGGAACCAGCTCGGGCGGCAGGGTCAGGGCCAGGGTGGCCCAGGCCGGCTCTGCCCCCATGGCGGCGAGATCGCTCAATCCCACCGCAAGGGACTTGTGGCCCAGGGCCCGCGGATCGCAGTCGGGGAGGAAGTGGGTGCCGCAGACCAGGGTATCGATGCTGACCGCCAGCACCTGACCGGGAGGGACCTTGAGCAGGGCGCAGTCGTCGCCGACCCCCAGCTCCACGTCCGCGCGGGCGGCGCCCAGCTCAGCGAAATAGGTGCGGATCAGGTCGAACTCGCTCATGCCGGGGGTGTTCTCACCGGAGGCATCTGCCCAGGCCACCGGCCTGGCCAAGGATCAGGCCCCCGGGGCCAGGGCCGGCCGGGCGCCCCGGGCGATCTTGTCGAGGACCCCGTTGACATAACGGTGCCCCTCATGGGCGCCCAGGAGCTTGGTGAGCTCCACCGCCTCGTTGATGGCGACCCGGGCGGGGATGCCGGGCGAGAAGAGGATCTCGTAGGCACCGAGCCTCAGGATGGCGAGCTCCACCGGGTCCACCTGACCGATGGGCCGGTCCAGGACCCGGTCCAGGGCCGCGTCGATCTCCGCCACCCGGGCGGGCACCCCCCGCAGCAGCTCGTCGAGCAGCTCCAGGTTGAACTTGAAGCGCCGCTTGGGATCCACGGGGGCGTCGTCCTCGGCGCC
This sequence comes from Bdellovibrio bacteriovorus, assembly GCA_050257475.1. Taxonomy (GTDB): domain Bacteria; phylum Pseudomonadota; class Gammaproteobacteria; order Chromatiales; family Chromatiaceae; genus Thiodictyon. The sequence goes on along the minus strand of JBLMWY010000050.1, from coordinate 19,546 downwards.
ATTCAGGGAAGCGGCGAGGGCGTCCAACCATTGGGGATCGTCCAGCATGTGGCGCTTGATGGCCACTGGGTCTTCTCCAGTGAGACCCCATTGGTACAGCGCCAGGGCGGCGTAGCGCCGTGCCTGGGTGCGGGGACTCACTGCGCCCCTTACGGTTGCCATGGGGGCCGTCCGCTCAATCCAGCCGGCGCAGCAGGTCCACCATCTCCAGGGCGGACAGGGCGGCCTCGGCACCCTTGTTCCCCGCCTTGGTCCCGGCCCGCTCGATGGCCTGCTCAATGCTGTCCACCGTCAGCACCCCGAAGGCCACCGGGATGCCATGCTTGAGGCTCACCTGGGCCATGCCCTTGACGCACTCGCCCGCCACGTACTCGAAATGGGGGGTACCGCCGCGGATCACCGCCCCCAGGGCGATGATGGCGTCATAGCCCCCCTTGCGGGCCACCCGCTCGATGGCGAGCGGCATCTCGAAGGCCCCCGGCACCCGGACGATGGTCAGGTCCTTCTCATCGGCCCCATGGCGCAGCAGGGCATCCACCGCCCCCTTCTCCAGGCTCTCGACGATGAAGCTGTTCCAGCGCGACACCACCAGGCAGAAGCGGGCCTTGTCGGCGCGCAGCGCCCCCTCGACGGTCTTGATAGTCATGGCTCAGTCCTCCCCAAAAGGTCCAGCAGCAGAAAGTTTCGTCCGCAAGTCAACGCAAAGGGTCGGGATCGTAGCGGTTCGCTCACGCATCCCGCTTGACTCTGGTTCGGGGGAGATCGCTCGCGCCACATCTGACCTCGAGGGATGAGGTGCCGTACGCCAATGAATCATCTCAATTCGCGTTCATTCGCGGACCAAAATCTCTCAACGACCCCCGCCCACGTACTCCACCACCTCCAGGTCGAACCCGGAGATGCCGTGCATGGCCTTGGGCGCGCTCATGACCCGCATCTTGCGCACCCCGAGGTCGGCCAGGATCTGGGCGCCGATGCCATAGGTGCGCAGCTCGCTGCGCTCCTGGCGGCGGCGGGGCGGGACCGGGTCGTCCACGCCGTGGAGCTCGAAGTCGCGGAAGCGGGCGAGCAGATCGGCCGCCGAATCGCGATTGCGCAGGACCACGATCACCCCCTCGCCCGCCTCCGCCACCTGTCGCATCACGTCGGAAAGCGGCCAGCCGCAGGCGGGGTGGCGGGTGGCGAAGAGATCGCACAGGGTGTTCTGGATGTGCACCCGCACCAGGGTCGGTCGCTCCGGGTCGATCTCGCCCAGGGCCAGGGCCAGGTGGATCTCGTTGTCGATAGCGTCCCGATAGGCAAGCATGCGGAAGACCCCGTGCTGGGTCGGCAGATCGCATTCGCATTCCTTGACGACCGCCTTCTCGTGGCGCACCCGGTAGTGGATGAGGTCCGCGATGGTGCCGATCTTGAGGCCATGGGTCTCGGCGAAGACCTCCAGGTCGGGACGGCGCGCCATGGTGCCGTCCTCGTTCAGGATCTCGACGATGACCGAGGCCGGCTCAAAGCCTGCCAGCCGCGCCAGGTCACAGCCTGCCTCGGTGTGGCCCGCCCGCACCAGGACGCCGCCGGGCTGGGCGATCAGCGGGAACACATGGCCGGGCTGGACCAGGTCCCGGGGCTGGGCATCGGGGGCCACCGCGGCGCGCACCGTGGTGGCCCGATCCGCCGCCGAGATGCCCGTGGTCACCCCCTCCGCCGCCTCGATGGACACGGTGAAGGCCGTGGAGTGGGTCGCCTTGTTGTCATTGACCATGGGCGACAGGCGCAGCCGCTCGCATCGCTCCCGGGTCAGGGTGAGACAGATCAGACCACGGCCGTACTTGGCCATGAAATTGATGGCCTCGGGGGTCACGCAATCGGCGGCGAGCAGGAGATCGCCCTCGTTCTCCCGGTCCTCGTCGTCCATGATGACGACCATACGCCCGGCGCGCAGCTCTTCGATGATCTCTTCGGTGCTGTTCAGGTCCATGGGTGCTAAGACTCGTCGGGGCCCCGGCCACTGCGCGGATCCCGCGGGGCGGCTCCGCGGGCGCTTGGATGCGGGATCGGGGGTCGACCAGCGCGGCTCGATCCGGCACGACCCGGCCAGCGCGCTGCAAAAGCGAGAAGTCTATCGCATCCGCGCGCCCATCGGGCAGCCGAATCGCGCGTGACCGGGCTCACCCGCAACGTCCGGCGCCGGCGGTCATTGCCGCATATATCTGTTTGACCATATATGCGGCTGGCCGTATCTTTGACCCATGGAGATCTCACCAACCGCCCTCTTTGCCGCCCTCGCCAACGAGTCGCGCCTGCGCGCCCTGCTCCTCCTCTGGACCCATGGGGAGCTCTGCGTCTGCGAGCTGACCCACGCCCTGGGGCTCTCCCAACCCCATGTGTCGCGCCACCTGGCCCAGCTCCGAGAGGCGGGACTCGTGGCCGACCGCCGGGCCGGCATCTGGGTCCATTACCGCATCAACCCCGCGCTGCCACCCTGGATTTCGGGCGTCCTGGAGCAGACGGCCGTGGGGCTAGCCGAGGCCGGCCCCTATCGGGATGACAACGCCGTGCTCGCCCGAATGCCAAACCGACCGGGGGCGCCCCGCTGCGCCTGAGCCCAGCACCTGAGCCCAGCACCTGAGCCCAGCACCTGAGCCCAGCACCTGAGCCCAGCATCCGAGCCCAGCGACCAAGCCCAGCCCCGGGGCCCCGCGGTCGGGCGATGGCGCAGAACGGGGCGGACGCTCGGCCCCGGGTGAGCGATGCGGCTCATCGCAGCCACGGGCACAACCCAATCCGCCAACAACCCCAAGGAACCCAGCGTGACCGATCCGACCTACAACGTGCTCTTCATCTGCACCGGCAACTCCGCCCGCAGCATCCTCGGGGAATGCCTGGTCAACCACCTCGGCCGCGGGCGCTTCCGGGGCTTCAGCGCCGGGAGCCACCCCAAGGGAGAGGTCCATCCCCTGGCCCTCGAGGTGCTGAGGCGCAACAACTTTCCGACCGAGGGGCTGCGCAGCAAGGACTGGGCGGAGCTTGCCACCCCGGAGGCCCCCCCGATGGACTTCGTCTTCACCGTCTGTGACCGCGCCGCCGCGGAGGTCTGCCCCGTGTGGCCAGGCCAGCCCATCACCGCCCACTGGGGTGTGCCGGACCCGGCGGCGGTGGAGGGGGACGAGGTTGCCCGCATGATGGCCTTCCGCCAAGCGTTCCATGAGCTGGAGAACCGGGTCCAGGCCTTCCTGAGCCTGCCGCTGGCCTCCCTGGACCGGCTCAAGCTACAGCGCAGGCTGGACGAGATCGGCCGCACCCGGCTCCCCGAGCCGTTCACCGCAAGCTGACCCAGGGGCATTGTCCGGACCAAGGAGCGACACCCTGGGACCCCGATCCCACAATGACATGAGAACCAGAGGGCCAAAGCGATGAGCACGCAATGCGAGGTCGCGGGCAGGCGGGCCGCCGGTGCCCGCCTCGGTCTATTCGAGCGCTACCTGAGCCTCTGGGTGGCACTCTGCATCCTCGTGGGGATCGGGCTGGGACAGGTGCTGCCGGGGGCCTTCCGCGCCCTGGGGGGCCTGGAGCTGGCCCGGGTCAACATCCCGGTGGCCCTGCTCATCTGGCTCATGATCGTGCCCATGCTGCTCAAGATCGACTTCGCGGCCCTGGGCAGGGTGCGTGAGCACTGGCGGGGGGTGGGCGTGACGCTCTTCGTTAACTGGGCGGTGAAGCCCTTCTCCATGGCCCTCCTGGGCTGGATCTTCATCCGCCACCTCTTCGCCCCCTGGCTACCGGCCGAGCAGCTCGACGCCTATGTGGCGGGTCTGATCCTGCTGGCGGCGGCCCCCTGCACGGCCATGGTCTTCGTCTGGAGCAACCTCTCCAATGGCGAGCCCCACTTCACCCTGACCCAGGTGGCGCTGAACGACACCATCATGATCTTCGCCTTCGCGCCGATCGTGGGACTGCTGCTGGGGCTCTCCGCCATCACGGTGCCCTGGGACACGCTATTCCTCTCGGTGGTGCTCTACATCGTCATCCCGGTGGCGGTCGCCCAGCTCTGGCGCCGCCGGCTGCTGGCCCAGGGGGGCGAGGCGGCCCTCGCCAGGGTGCTCAAGACCCTGCAACCCCTGTCCCTGATGGCCCTGCTGGCGACCCTGGTGCTGCTCTTCGGCTTCCAGGGGGAGCAGATCCTTAAGCAGCCGCTCATCATCCTCCTGCTGGCGGTTCCCATCCTGATCCAGGTTTATTTCAACTCGGGCCTCGCCTATTGGCTCAATCGCCGGGTGGGCGAGGCCCATTGCGTGGCCGCCCCCTCGGCCCTGATCGGGGCCAGCAACTTCTTCGAGCTGGCGGTGGCCGCCGCCATCAGCCTGTTTGGATTCAACTCCGGGGCGGCGCTGGCGACCGTGGTGGGCGTGTTGGTGGAGGTCCCGGTCATGCTCTCGGTGGTGGCCATCGTCAACCGCACCCGGGGCTGGTACGAGCGCCCGGCCGGTCCCCGCCCCTAGGAGCCAAGGCAAGTCGCGCCATGGACGCCAGCACCCGCCCTGATCGCGCCGCCACCAGGGGCAACTGGGCCTTCACCATCACCCAGGTGGCCATCGGGAGACCGGCGGCGGCCCATGTTTGACGCCCTCGGCAACGCGGCCGCCTTCGGCCTCCTGGGCCTGGAGCCCGGCTCCCGGCTTGGGTCGGCGGTCCAGTTCTTCGTCATGGACGTGGCCAAGATCTTCGCCCTACTAGTGATCGTGATCTATGGGATGGGGCTGCTGCGGGCCCTGGTCTCGCCGGAGCGGGTGCGCGCCTTTGTGCGCGGCCGCCCCGACTGGCAGGCCCGGGGCATCGCCGTCGCCCTGGGTGCCGTCACTCCCTTCTGCTCCTGCTCCTCGGTCCCGCTCTTCATCGGATTCGTGGAGGCCGGCATCCCCCTTGGGGTCACCTTCTCGTTTCTGATCGCGAGCCCCATGATCAACGAAGTGGCGGTGGTGATCCTGATCGGCCTGCTCGGCTGGAAGCTCGCCACCCTCTACGTGTTGGCCGGGCTAGCGGTGGCCTGGGTGGGCGGCATCGTTATGCAGCGCTTCCGACCGGAGCGCTGGGTGGAGGACTACGTGTGGCAGATCCGCATGGGTGATGCCGCCCTCCAGGAGCCGGAGCGCTCGCTGCTCGCCCGCCATCAATACGCGGTCCAGGAAGTGCGGACCATCGTCGGGCGCATCTGGCACTGGGTGCTGATCGGCATCGGAGTGGGCGCCCTCTTCCATGGATTCGTGCCGGAGGCCTGGGTATCGGAGCACCTGGGCGGGGATGCCTGGTACACGGTCCCGGGGGCGGTGCTGCTGGGCATCCCGCTCTACTCCAACGCCACCGGCGTCATCCCGGTGGCGGAAGCCATGCTGACCAAGGGCGTGGCCGTCGGCACGACCCTGGCCCTGATGATGAGCGTCGCGGCCCTCTCGCTACCGGAGATGCTTATCCTGCGCCGGGTCATCCGCTGGCCCGCCTTGGCCCTCTTCGCCGGGGTGCTGGCGGTGGCCTTCACGTTGGTGGGCTGGGGCTTCAATCTATTCACCAGAGGATTCACATGAAAGACATCAAGGTGCTGGGCAGCGGCTGCCGCAACTGCGAGATCACCGCCAGGGCCATCGAGCAGGCCGCCAAGGAGGCGGGGGTCGAGATCCGCCTCACCAAGGTCACCGACATCGCCGAGATCATGGGCTATGGGGTCATGTCGACCCCCGGGGTGGTGATCGATGGCCGGCTGGTCCACAGCGGCGGTGTCCCCGGCCCGGATCGGGTCCGGGCCTGGATTCGTGACTGAGGAATGATCTGAAATGTCACGCGTGATTTGGAGTGACCCCAAATTCGCCAGGCAGTCCGCAAAAAGCGCGAACAACGCGAAGTAACTCAGAGGATTCCAGTGGCGGCACCATTCACCTATGGGGCGAGGTCAGCGATCACTCGACCAGCGCTTAACGATTTGTCCTTTTCGCGTCTTTCGCGTTCATTCGCGGACCAAATGCTCTTTCTAGGGTGAGGCATGTCATGAGTGAGCAGCAAAGCGACACAATCCGCCGGGCCGTACGCGACCGTTATGGCCGCCTGGCCGAGACCGAGACCGAGACCGAGACCGAGACCGCAGGGTGCGGGTGCGCTCCAGCCTCTTGCTGCGGCACCCCCGCCGTCGATGCGGCGGCCCTGTCTCAGACCATGGGTTACAGCGCCGCCGAGGTCCGGGCCGTCCCCGAGGGGGCGAACTTGGGACTCGGCTGCGGCAACCCCCAGGCCATCGCTGCGCTGAAGTCCGGCCAGACGGTGCTGGATCTCGGTAGCGGGGCCGGCTTCGACGCCTTCCTCGCCGCCCGCCAGGTGGGCGAGTCGGGCAGGGTCATCGGGGTGGACATGACCCCTGCGATGCTCTCCAAGGCCCGCGCCAATGCGGAGGCGGGTGGCTACCGCAATGTCGAGTTTCGCCTGGGCGAGATCGAGCACCTGCCGGTAGCCGACGGCAGCGTCGACGTGATCCTCTCCAACTGCGTCATCAACCTGTCGCCGGACAAGCCTCAGGTCTTCGCCGAGGCCTGGCGGGTCCTCAAGCCTGGCGGGCGCCTAGCCATCTCCGACGTGGTGGCCTTCGCCGAGCTGCCCGAGGCGATCCGCCAGGACCTGGACCTCTACACCGGCTGCATGGCCGGTGCCTCCTCCGTCGCCGAGGTAGAGGCGATGCTCGGCGCAAGCGGCTTCACCCAGATCCGGATCACCCCCAAGGATGAGAGCCGCACCCTGATCCAGGGCTGGGCCCCCGGGACGGACGTGGCTGACTACGTCTGCTCCGCCAATATCGAGGCCATTAAGCCGGCCGCCTGACCCGGGCGCGCCGTGCCTTGCGTCCAGAAGCTCACACCCCGACGCCCGGCCTTGCGGACGGCGGTCGAGCGGGTGCGCGATCAGGCAGTGCGCTGAGGGCTTCACACTCGCGCAGACCCCGGGGGGAGTCCATCGGCTGACGCCGGCCGACCAGGGTGAGATACTGGGGCCCCGCTTCAGTCCAACCGCCTTCATCGACCTAGCCCCATGTCTAACCTCGCCCAGGCCCTGGCCGAAAGCCTCGCCGACGTCCAGCGCCCCGGCGGTTTCCACTGCGCCGGATCCTTCGACATCCACCCGCCGCGGCTGGAGGTCGAAGGGGTGGGGACCATCGCCCTGCCGCTGCTGCCGGTGCAGGCGCAGGCCCTGATCGCGGTCGCCGAGCAGGCCCCCTATGGCCGCGGCACCGAGACCCTGGTGGACACCGCCGTGCGCCGCACCTGGCAGATCGACGCGGCTCGGGTACGGCTCAGGGGCCAGCGCTGGGGGGAAGACCTGGCCGCGGTGGTGGATCGGGTGCGCCTGGGGCTCGCGGTCGCCGGGTCCATCGAGGCCCAGCTCTATAAGCTCCTGATCTACGACGAGGGGAGCTTCTTCGTCCCCCACCGGGACACCGAGAAGGCCCCGGGCATGTTCGCCACCCTGGTGGTGGTGCTGCCCGGTGACTACAGCGGCGGTGAACTGGTGATCCGCCACCGGGGGCAGGAAGTCCGGGTGGATCTCCATCGCGAGGAGCCCTCGGAAGCGGCCTTCGCCGCCTTCTATGCCGACTGCCTGCACGAGGTGCTGCCGATCGCCTCCGGGTATCGGCTCGCCCTCATCTACAACCTGGTGCGCCGTGGCCCGGGTCCCCTGCCCCAGGCCCCGGACTACAGCGCCGAGCAAGAGCGGCTCACCCAGCTCCTCGCCGGCTGGGTCACCTCTGACCCAAGCCCCGACGCGGGCCCGGACAAGCTGGTGTATCCCCTGGAGCACGCCTATTCGGAGGCGGAGGTCGCCTTCGACACCCTCAAGGGCAAGGACGCAGCCGTCGCCCAGGTCCTGGTCCCGGCCGCCGAGGGGGCCGATTGTGACCTGCATCTAGCTCTCATCAGCGTCCTGGAGAGCGGCTGGGCCGAGTACACCGGAGGCGGGCGCTGGGACGACCCGGAGCTGGAGATCGGCGAGGTCACCGAGAGCGACTGGAGCATCCACGACTGGCGCCTGCCCGACGGCGGCCGGCCGGAGATGGGGCCGCTGCCATTCGCCGAGGCCGAGCTGGTGCCGCCCGATGCCCTCTCGGACCTGGACCAGACGGAGGCGGAATTCTCCGAGGCCACCGGAAACGAGGGGGCCTCCTTCGAGCGCCACTATCAGCGGGCCGCCCTGATCCTGTGGCCGCGCAACCGGCGCGCCGCGGTGCTGGCCGCGGGCGGGCTCAGCGTGAGCGTCCCCGCCCTGCTGGCCCTGGTTCAGCGCTGGGAGGCGGCCGGCGCCAAGGCCGGGGACGACCTGTGGCACCAGGCGCGGGCGCTCGCCCGCGCCATCCGCGACGGGTGGCCCCAGGATGCCTGGACACGGCGGCAGGCGAGCGAGGCCAAGCGCACGCGCGACCTGTTCGCCGTGCAATTGAGACTCGGGGACCTGGAGGGCTGTGTCGGCTTCATCGCCGGGCATAGCACGGCGGGGGCCTACGGGTCGGCGGACAACCCGGCCCTGGCCGCTGCGCTCGGACAATTGCCATCGGAACGGGCCGCCGCGCTGCTCACCGCCGTCATCGCCGGAAACGTCCGCCGGCTGCCCGGCGCCTGCGCCGGGCTGCTCGCCCGCTGCGCCCAGCAGGCTGAGCCGGCACGGCTCGCCGACTTGCGCGTACCGGCGCTGGCCCTGCTCGAGGGGCTTCCGGACGGGCGCGAGGCGCCGCCTTTGCCCAACTGGGAGCGCCCGGAGCCCCTGACCGCCGCACACCTCGCCGACGCCCTCGCCGGTCTTGCCCGGATCGATTGGGCCGTTGCCGATCGGGCGGTGGAGGTCTTTCTCTCCCGTCCAGGGATCTACGACCCGGACTGCCTGTTGCTGCCCGCGGCCCTGCTGCTTCGGGAGTCCGGGACCGGGCCGGAGCCACCCGCCGCGGCGAGGCTCCGCGCGGCGGTGCTGGCGCATCTGGAGGCGCGCATTGCCTTGCCCCTGGAGCCGCCGGGCGACTGGTCCCGGCCCTCTGAGGTCCCGTGCGGCTGCCCTCATTGCAGGGGGCTGTCGCGCTTCCTCGCCTCCCCAAGTGAGCCGGTATGGCCGTTCAAGGCGGCCGAGGCGGAGCGCAGCCATGTCGCCCAGACCGTTGGCCGCGCCGGCTGCGACCTGGATCTGACGACCGACAAACGGGGCCGACCCTACACCCTCGTGTGCACCAAGAACCAGGCGAGCTATGAGCGGCGGGTGCGCCAACGCGCTGAGGACCTGAAGCACCGCACGCGACTCGGGGGCTGAGCGCCGGCTTGCGGGAGCCACGGCATGCCGGTACGCGACTGTCCCTCCCAGAGCAGATCCCAGGCGATGACTGGGGCGTGGCCGCCTCCTGTGCTACCGTTCCGTAGCCGCGACGGCGGCCTAAGGCGTGCCTCTGCTGCCGCGTCGTCCGAGATGGGGCGCGGCCGAGATGTACGACCTCAGGGCATCGACGGGCGGATACCGCAAAGCCAGCGGCAGTTGAGGGAGCTAAGACCCGTACGAGCGGAGACCAGGTGACTGCTTCACGTCCAACCACTCGGACCCTCTGGCTCCTGTCGGGCGCCGGGAGCCTTGCCTTAGCCGCGGCCAGCGTGGCTCTGACCCTTTGGCTAGAGCTCCAACCCTGCCATCTATGCATCTTCCAGCGTCTGCTGTTTATGGTGATTGGGGTCATCGCCCTCGGCGCGGCCCTTTCGGCGGGCTGGGTGCGCCGGGGGCTTGGCGTCCTGGTGGCCCTGAGCGCGGTGGCTGGCGGAGTTACCGCGAGCTACCAGACGTGGCTCCAGGGTCAGCCCCCGGGCAGCGTGTCCTGCACGGGCGGCGACATGGGACCTATCGAGGTTGTGGTGGAGTGGCTCGGCCAACAGGTCCCGAGCCTGTTCCTGGCCACCGGCTTCTGTGAGGACGAGGGATTGAGGGTCCTTGGCCTCTCCCTCGCCCAATGGTCCCTGCTCTGCTTCAGCGGCCTGCTCGCCATGACGCTGTGGCTCATTCAACGGGAGCGACGGCATCCGGACGCGATGCCGACGCGCTAGATAGGCCCCGCTCTTCCGGAGACTCCCCCATGTCGATGACGCGACGTCACTTCCATGCCTGCCTGCTCGGCGCCCTGGGCGCCGCCCTGGTGCCCGCCGCGAGGGCGGCGGATCTCGTCGAGGGACGGGACTGGCGCGCCCTGTCACCGCCCCAGCCCAGCACCAACGCGGAACGGATCGAGGTGGTGGAGTTCTTCTCCTACGGCTGCCCGCACTGCGCCGACCTCAACCCCTTAATCACCGCCTGGGCCCAGAGGCTACCGGGCGACGTGGAGTTTCAGCGTGTGCCAGTCACCTTCGGGCGTGCGGCCTGGGCCAGCCTGGCGCGGCTCTACTTCGCCCTGCGCTTCGAGGGCGCCCTGGAGCGCCTGGATCAGGCGGTGTTCGATGCCGTCACCAAGCAGCGGGTGAACCTCTTTACGGAGAAGGGCATCCTCGCCTGGGTCGCCGAGCGGGGACTCGACCGCGAGGGCTTCGCCGCCCTGCTTCAGAGCTTCGAGGTGGAGAACGCGCTCGCCCGGGCCAACGCGCTCGCCAAGCGCTTCGCCGTCGACGCGGTGCCCAGGATCGTGGTCGACGGCCGCTACGTGGTAGTCGGCGCCGCCGCCCGCGGTCAGGAGGAGATGCTGCTCATCGCCGACCAACTGATCGACAAGGCGCGGAAGGAGCGCGGTGCGGGTCAGGCGCCCGGGTGAGGAGCGACCAGCGGGATCGCCTCGGGCGGGGCTTCGGCGCCGGCGGCCGAGGCCCGCGGCGCTAGTCGCCTTGGGTCGGGCGCTCGGCGGTGACGGCCCGCGTCTCGAGCCGCTCGCTGCCCCGCCAGACCTCCAACGATAGAGGACGGTTGGGGCCGGTCCCGGCGATAGCGTCCAGGAGCTCCTGCTCGGTGGCGACCTCGCGTCCCTCCACCCGGGTGACCACGTCCCCGGGGCGCAGGCCCGCGTGCTCCGCCGGACTGTCCCTCAGGGTTGAGGAGACCAGCACCCCACGGGGGGCGCGCAGCCCGAAGCTATCGGCCAGCTCCGGGGTGACACTGCGACCCTTCATACCGATCCAGCCGCGTTTCACGCGCCCCTGGGACACGATGGCGCGGGTGACCTTGAGGGCCAGATCAGACGGGATGGCGAAGCCGATCCCGCCCGAAGCCCCAGACTCCGAGTAGATGGCGGTGTTGATCCCGATCAGCTCGCCCCGGGTGTTGATCAGGGCACCACCTGAGTTGCCTGGATTGATGGCGGCGTCGGTCTGGATGAAGTTCTCAATGGGGGTGATCCCCAGGCCGACGCGCCCCGTGGCGCTCACAATCCCCTGCGTGACGGTCTGACCCATGCCGTAGGGATTGCCGATGGCCAGCGCCAGGTCGCCCACCCGCAGGGCCTTGGGATCACCAACGGGGGCGGTGGGGAGGTCGATGGCGTCGGCCTTGAGGACGGCGAGGTCGGTCTCGCCGTCGACCCCCAGGACGGTCACCTGCAGCCGGCGTCCGTCCGCCAGGACTACCCGGATGCTGTCCGCCTCCTTGACCACGTGGCGATTGGTGAGGATGAGCCCATCGGCGCTCAGGATGACACCCGATCCCAGACCCGTCTCCCGCGTCTCCCGGCGCGGGGGTGATGGCGCCGGACCGAAGGGGAAGTGGGGGCGGGCCTCCGGCAGGGGGTGAGGCTCCGCGACGATGCGGGTGGTGAAGATGCTCACCACCGCCGGGGCGCTGCGGCTCACGGCGTCGGCGAAGGACCCGAGGCGAGGCCGTGCAGTCCCCAGCCCATCCTCCGCACCTGGCGTCTCCAGGATCGGTGGCGCCGGGGTCTCGGGAGCCGGAAGCAGCCGATTGAGCAGGGCGCCGCCTAGGCCCCCCAAGAGGGCCGCCCCGATGAGCGCCGCTGTTCCTCTGTACCGCATGGCCCTAAGCTACCATGATCGCAGGACCATTGGACCATTCGGGTGACCCGCGCCGCCCCTGGCAGCGCCCCCCAAGCGAGGATCCCATGATCGATCCCCAAGCCCTCAGCACCTATTGCGACACCCTGCTCGAGACCTCCAACTTTGCCGACTATGCCCCCAACGGTCTTCAGGTGGAGGGGGAGCGCCCGGTGCGGTTGCTGGTCAGCGGGGTCACCGCCTGCGCCGCCCTGATCGAGGCCGCCCGAGCGGCCGGGGCCGATGCCCTGCTGGTTCACCATGGGTGGTTCTGGAGAGGGGAGAGTCCCTGCCTGGTGGGCACGCGGGGCCGGCGGGCCCGCGCTTTACTGGCGAGCGGGGCCAGCCTCCTCGCCTATCACCTGCCTCTCGATGCCCACCCGCTGTATGGCAACAATGCCACCCTGGGTCAACGCCTCGGCATCAGCGAGACGCAGCCCAGCGCCATCGGCAACGGGCTGGTCTGGACCGGACGGCTGGACCAGCCCCAGGCAGCCGCTCACTGGGCCGCGCTGGTGAGCGAGCGCCTGGGGAGGAGGGTCACCCTCGTGGAGGCGGGTCGCACGCTCATCGAGCGGGTCGCCTGGTGCACCGGGGGCGGCCAGGGCCACCTGGAGGCGGCGGCAGACCTGGGCGTGGACGCCTTCCTGAGCGGAGAGATCTCGGAGCAGACCACCCACCTGGCCCGGGAGCTCGGCATCGCGTACCTGGCCGCGGGTCATCACGCCACAGAGCGCTACGGTGTGCAGGCCTTGGGGGGCCATCTGGCAGAGCGCTTCGGCCTGCAGCACCGGTTTATCGAGATCGATAACCCGGCCTGAGCGGGGCCGCCGCAAACCTTCGGCGCGTCCTGGCTAACCCCTTGACCACGCAGAGCTAAGGGTTTCGTCCTTGACCTCGGGCACGGCGATCGCGGAGAATGCGCGGTCGGTTTTGCAGTGAATCGGCATATTCTTAACTTCCATCCAGAACGCAGGAGCATCCTGCTCACCCAGGGCGGGAAGACCTGCGCCACTCAGGGGTTAGTCGGCTTATGAGCGCGAAAGCGAGCGCACCTGGCGCAAATCCAAACAGGCGACGGGTGCTCGTCGCCGCGACGAGCGTGGTCGGCGCCATCGGCGCCGGCTTCGCCGCCGTGCCCTTCATCGCCTCCATGAACCCGAGCGCCAAGGCCCGCGCCGCGGGGGCCCCGGTCGAGGCGGACATCAGCAAGCTGGAACCCGGTGCCATGCTCCGCGTCAAATGGCGCGGAAAACCGGTGTGGATCGTCCACCGAACCCCGGAGATGCTGCAGGCCCTGCCGACCCTCGACCCCGAGTTGACGGATCCGGCCTCCCAGGCCCCCCAGCAGCCGGAGTACTGCCAGAACCCCACCCGCTCCATCAAACCGGAGTTCCTCGTGGCCATCGGCATTTGCACCCACCTAGGCTGCTCACCGACCTTCCGCCCGGACGTGGCGCCGGAGGACCTGGGGCCGGCGTGGAAAGGCGGGTTCTTCTGTCCTTGTCACGGCTCCCGCTTCGATCTGGCCGGACGGGTCTACAAGGGGGTACCCGCCCCCGCCAACCTGGTGATCCCGATCCACACCTATCTCAACGACACCACCATCCTGGTGGGCCAGGATCAAGGAGCCGCCTAAATGAGCGCCGAAGAGACGACTTCCACAGGGTTCATGGGCTGGATCGACAAGCGCTTCCCGGCCACCAAGGTCTGGAACGAGCATCTCGCCCAGTACTATGCCCCGAAGAACATGAATTTCTGGTATTTCTTCGGGTCACTCTCGATTCTGGTCCTGGTGATCCAGATCCTCACCGGACTCTGGCTCGCCATGAACTACAAGCCGTCGGCCACGGAGGCCTTCGCCTCGGTCGAGTACATCATGCGCGACGTGAACTGGGGCTGGCTGATCCGCTACCTGCACTCCACCGGGGCCTCGGCCTTCTTCATCGTGGTCTACCTGCACATGTTCCGGGCGCTCCTCTACGGCTCCTACCGCAAGCCACGAGAGCTGCTGTGGATCATCGGCGTGGTGATCTACCTGGCGATGATGGCCACCGCCTTCTTCGGCTATCTGCTCCCCTGGGGTCAGATGTCCTACTGGGGTGCCCAGGTCATCGTGAATCTGTTCGCGGCGGTTCCGGGGATCGGTGAGGACCTCTCGGTGTGGGTGCGCGGTGACTATGTGATCTCCGACGTGACCCTCAACCGCTTCTTCGCCTTCCACTTCCTGCTGCCCTTCGTGCTGGCGGCCCTGGTGTTCGTCCACATCGTGGCCCTGCACAAGGTCGGCTCCAATAATCCGGACGGCGTGGAGATCAAGTACGGGCCCAAGGGCAACCGCTGGGATCCGAACGCCCCCGCGGATGGCATCCCGTTCCACCCCTACTACACGGTCAAGGACATCGTGGGCGTGGTGGTCTTCCTAGCCATCTTCCTCGGGATCGTGTTCTTCGGCCCGGCGCTTGGCGGCCTATTCCTGGAGGCGCCGAACTTCCAGCCGGCCAATCCCCTACAGACGCCGGCGCATATCGCCCCGGTCTGGTACTTCACCCCCTTCTACGCGATGCTGCGGGCGGTGCCCCCCATGTTCGGCTCTCAGTTCCCCGGGGTGGTGGTGATGTTCGGGGCCATCCTGGTGCTCTTCTTCCTGCCCTGGCTCGACCGCAGCCCGGTCAAGTCGATCCGCTACAAGGGGCCCATCTTCAAGGTGGCCCTGGGGATCTTCGCGGTCACCTTCGTGGTGCTCGCCTATCTGGGGCTGCAGCCTGCCACCCCGACCGCGACCCTGATGGCTCAGATCTTCACCACCCTGTATTTCGCGTTCTTCTTGCTCATGCCCTTCTATAGCAAGATAGACAAGGTCAAGCCGGTTCCGGAGAGGGTTACCGCATGAACAAGCTCATTGCTGCCGTTGTGCTCAGCCTAGCGCCCGCCCTGGGGCTGGCCGCCGGGGGCCACGTCGCGCTTGAGAAGGCCAACATCGATCTGACGGATCAGGCCTCCCTGCAGAGCGGCGCCAAGTACTTCGTGAACTACTGCATGGGCTGCCACTCCCTGAAGTACATGCGCTACAACCGCATGGCGGAGGACCTGGGGATCGACGAGAAGACCCTGCGCCAGAACCTGATCTTCGGTGAGGCCAGGCCCGGCGACCTCATGACCAATTCCATGCGCCCCGAGGACGGTGAGAAATGGTTCGGGGTCGCGATACCGGATTTGACCCTCGTGACGCGGTGGCGCAGCCCCGACTGGGTCTACACGTACCTGAAGGGCTTCTACACCGATCCCACCCGTCCTTACGGCGTCAACAACCTGGTCTTCCCGGCGGTGGGCATGCCCCATGTGCTGGCGGGGATGCAGGGGGTGCAGGAGCCGGTGTTCGCCGAGCACCACGAGGGCGGGGGTGCGCCAGTGGTCACGGGGGTCAAGCTGACCCAGCCGGGCTCCCTATCGCCTGATCAGTATGACGCGATGGTGCGCGACATCACCGCCTTCCTCACCTATGTGGGAGAGCCCATACAGCTCGAGCGCCAGCGCCTGGGCATCTATGTCATGCTGTTCCTGGGTCTCCTCTTCATCTTGGCCTATGCGCTGAAGAAGGAGTTCTGGAAGGACGTGCACTAGGCCCTGACCTCGCCCCAATGACGGCCCCGGGAATCCGGGGCCGTCGCCTCATTTGCTGCTCCACCCGGCTCGGCGTGGAAAAAACCCCGCTCTGAGCCCCAACCGAACGGGTATACTGCGGTGTCCGGGCGCCCCAATGGCGACACCCGGCCGGGTGCAGGGTCGATCCGTTCGGACCGGTCGCGCGGAGACACAGCCCCTCGCAGAATGTCCGCTCGGGACCGGGCGGCGATGATGAACCATTCGAGCCCTGCCGGGCTGAGCCTGTGACCTCGGAACAGGGACGATTGGCAGCGGCGGCGAGCACAAGATCCGTGATGACCTTATTCTCCGATCCCCTGTGTCCTTATTGCCATCGGGTCCGCATGGTCCTCGCCGAAAAGGGGATCGCGGTCGAGGTGGTGGATGTGGACGCCAACAAGCTCCCGGATGAGGTCATGGACTTCAACCCCTACGGGAGCGTCCCCACCCTGGTGGATCGGGAACTCAGGCTCTACGAGTCCCGCATCATCATGGAGTACCTGGACGAGCGCTTCCCCCATCCCCCGCTGTTGCCGGTGGATCCCGTCTCCCGCGCCAGCTCCAGGCTCTTCATGTACCGGATCGAGCGCGATTGGTACGCGCCCATGGAGCGGATCGTCAAGGGTAGCGAGGCAGAGGCCGCACAGGCCCGCAAGGAGCTGCGGGAGAGCCTGATCGCCACCACCCCGGTGTTCGCCGCTCACCCCTTCTTCATGAGCGACGAGTTCTCCCTGGTGGACTGCTGCGTGGCGCCGCTGCTGTGGCG
The DNA here is from genome assembly GCA_050257475.1 of Bdellovibrio bacteriovorus. Classification (GTDB taxonomy): domain Bacteria; phylum Pseudomonadota; class Gammaproteobacteria; order Chromatiales; family Chromatiaceae; genus Thiodictyon. The sequence continues at coordinate 3,121 of JBLMWY010000050.1, read as the reverse complement.
CCTGCCCTCCCTCGGCATCGAGATTCCTCCCCAGGGCAAGGCCCTGCGCGCCTATATGAACCGGATCTTCGCCTGGGAGTCATTCCGCTCCAGCCTCACCGAGGCCGAGCAAGAGCTCGGCGAGGATCAGATCTGAAGGGGCCTGATCGCCCTCGGCCCAGCTCCATCCCATGGATACCACCAACCCACCCGAAGCCAGCCTGAGCTCCACTAAGCCCTACCTGGTGCGGGCTCTCTATGAGTGGATCCTGGACAACGCCCTCACCCCCCACCTGCTGGTCGATGCCCAGTACCCGGGCACCCAGGTGCCAGCCGATTTCGTCGAAGACGGCCAGATCGTCCTTAACATCGCCCCGACCGCGGTGCGCAATCTGGTGATCGGAAACGACCGAATCGAGTTCGGCGCGCGTTTCGGCGGGGTGGCTCGGGAGCTCTCGGTGCCGTGCGAGGCGGTTCTGGGGATATTCAGCCGCGAGAACCATCAAGGGATGGTCTTCCCCCAGCCGGAGTATCCCCGACAGGCCCGTGGCGACGTCGGCACGGGGCCCGGCAGCGAACCCCAAGCCAGACCCGCTGACGCGGCGGATGCCGGGCCAGGGCCCCGTAAGAGAGGGACCAAGGCCAAGGGAGGCCCCAACCTGAAGGTGGTCAAATAGCGCGAGCGCGCGGGCGAGCCGCCCCTGGAGCGGCCGCCTACCCATCAGACGTCGGTGACCCGCGCCGGCAGACCAAAGCTCAGATCGTCCAGATCGATCCCCCGCAGCACCAGATAGCCGTTGTACCGGCCGATTCCCTCCTCACTGTAGTCGAAGCGGTACACGCGCCGCAGTCGGATCCCATCCCCCCGCCAGCTGAGCCCCAGGCGCCGCAGCACCACCGCTTGATCGAGCAGCTGCAGCCCCCTGGCCTCGCAGGCCGCCTTGCAGACCCCCAGGGCGATCTCCCGGGCCCTCAGGCTATCGAGCCAGAACCAGCCGAGCAGCAACAGGAGCAGGATGGCGATGAGGTTCGACATAGGCTGATTGGATGAAGGCTCAGTCCGGGGTCGGGGAGTCGGGTGAAGCGACCCCGGGGCCCGAGGCGCAACCATCTGCCGACAGACGCCACCCAAGCCACGGGTCGTGCGCCTATGGAGTGACCCGGACCGCTTTCGGACAATTCCTTGTATTGCACTGCAACACGTGGCACGACCACAGCCTGGTCGTTAGAATCGAGCCCGAACGCCGCCGCCGGCGGCCTCGATGACGCCCAGATCCTGCCGTATCCCGGAGCCGCCCCATGCCCAACAGCTTCCATGCCCAGTCTACTCTCAACGTCAACGGCCGGGACTACCAGATCTGTCGGCTGGAGGCGGTCCCAGGCAGCGCCCGCCTCCCCTACTCCATCAAGATCCTGCTGGAGAACCTGCTGCGCAATGAGGACGGGGTAACGGTGACCCGGGACGATATTGCCTTCTTCTCGACCTGGGACCCCAAGGCGGAGCCGTCCAAGGAGATCCAGTACCGCCCGGCCCGGGTGCTGATGCAGGACTTCACCGGGGTGCCCGCGGTGGTGGACCTGGCGGCCATGCGCGACGCCATGCGCGCCCTGGGGGGCGATCCGGCCCGCATCAACCCCCTGCAGCCCGCTGAGCTGGTCATCGACCACTCGGTTCAGGTGGACTACTTCGGCAGCGACGACGCCTTCGCCAAGAATGCCGAGATCGAGTTCGAGCGCAACCGGGAGCGCTACCAGTTCCTCAAGTGGGGTCAGCAGGCCCTGGACGGCTTCAAGGTGGTCCCGCCGGACACCGGGATCGTCCATCAGGTGAACGTGGAGTATCTCTCCCGGGTCATCTTCCCGAAGGAGCTGGACGCGGTCACCCAGGCCTATTTCGACACCTGCGTGGGCACCGACTCCCACACCACCATGGTCAATGGCATCGGGGTCCTGGGCTGGGGCGTCGGGGGCATCGAGGCGGAGGCCTCCATGCTGGGCCAGCCGGTCTCCATGCTGGTCCCCAAGGTGGTGGGCTTCAAGCTCAGGGGCCACCTCCGGGAGGGGGTGACCGCCACCGACCTGGTGCTGACCATCGTCGATCGGCTGCGCCGCCACGGGGTGGTAGGCAAGTTCGTGGAGTTCTACGGGCCCGCCGTGGGTACCCTCGCCATGGGCGAGCGGGCCACCATCGCCAACATGGGGCCGGAGTACGGGGCCACCTGCGGCCTCTTCCCCATCGATCAGATCACCCTGGACTATCTGCGCCTCACCGGCCGCTCAGAAGACCAGGTCGCCCTGGTGGAGGCCTACTGCAAGGCCCAAGGAGTCTGGCACACCGCGGACGCCCCCGAGGCGGACTACTCGGAGACCTTGAGCCTGGACCTCGGAGAGGTGGTGCCCTCGCTCGCGGGCCCCAAGCGCCCCCAGGACCGGGTGCCGCTCACCGAGATGGCCACCCACTTCCCCAAGGCCCTGACGGCCCTGAAGGCGGAGCGCAACCTCCCGACCAAGGGGCCGGTGCGCACGGTCATCGATGGACAGGAGGTGGCGATCGGCGACGGCTCCATCGTGGTGGCGGCCATCACCTCCTGCACCAACACCTCCAACCCGAGCGTCATGCTGGCCGCCGGCCTGGTGGCCAAGAAGGCCGCCGAGCGGGGGCTGAGAAGCGCCCCCTGGGTCAAGACCTCACTCGGGCCCGGCTCCATGGCGGTAACCCGGTATCTGGAGCGCGCTGGTCTAATCGAGCCCCTCAAGCGGCTCGGTTTCCACAATGTCGGCTACGGCTGCACCGTCTGCATCGGCAACACCGGTCCCCTGCCCGCCCCGGTCTCCAAGGCCATCGCGGACCATGACCTGTGCGCCGTCTCCATCCTCTCCGGCAACCGCAACTTCGAGGGGCGGGTCCATGCCGAGGTGCGCATGAACTACCTGGCAAGCCCGCCGCTCGTGGTGGCCTATGCCATCGCCGGACGCATCGACATCGACCCCTACAGCCAACCCCTGGCCAGGGACTCCAGCGGGAATGATGTCTATCTGCGCGACCTCTGGCCCAGCCAGTCCGAGATCAATAGCGCCATCGCCGAGAACGTGACGGTGGAGGAGTTCCGCTCCGCCTACGCGGATGTCTTCGCCGGGGATG
>JBLMWY010000049.1:0-15058 GCA_050257475.1 Bdellovibrio bacteriovorus | reverse complement strand
GTCACCGTCCAGGGTGGACCCGCCCCGGGGCGCAGCTCCGGCGATGCCCTGAACGCCATGGAGGCCCTCTCGGCCACCACCCTGCCCGCAGGCTATGGCTTTGAGTGGACCGGCACCGCCTTCCAGGAACGGGAGGCCGGGGGCAAGACCCCCATCGTGCTGGGGCTCGCGGTGCTCTTCGCCTATCTCTTCCTGGTGGCGCTCTACGAGAGCTGGTCCATGCCCGCGGCGGTGCTGCTGTCGGTCACCGTTGGGGTGCTGGGGGCCCTGGTGGCCCTGCTCCTCACCGGGCTGCCCAACGACCTCTACGCCCAGGTGGGCCTGGTGGTGCTGATCGGGCTCGCGAGCAAGAACGCGATCCTGATTGTGGAGTTCGCCATGGAGGAGCGACGCGCCGGGCGTCCCCTCCTGGAGGCCGCGACCCTGGCCGCACGGATGCGCATCCGGGCCGTCCTGATGACCAGCTTCGCCTTCATCCTGGGCCTGGTGCCGCTTGTCATCGCCAGCGGGGCCGGCGAGGCCAGTCAGCGGGCCGTCGGCACCGCCGTCTTCGGCGGCATGCTCGCCGCCTCGCTCATCGGCGTCTTCCTGGTCCCCATGCTGTACGTGGTCTTCCAGCAGCTGCGGGAAAGGCTGCACGGGGCTGAGCCCACACCGGTCAGGAGCCTGGACTCCAAGGCCACTGCCGCGGGCTAAGGCCTCGCCGGAGGTGGACTCGCCTCTCGGGAAGCGCCGATTTGTAGCGCTTCCCATACGGGCCAAGGATGGCCGCCCTTTTACAGGGCCTCAAACCCCTCAAGGTGGAGCCTTTAGAGACTCGCGCGCATCCAGCCCCGCGAGGCCGTCAGCAGCGGCCCTTCTTTGCCTGCCCCGGGGGGCAGAAGCGGCTCGGCGGTGCGTACCAGACCCCCGAGGGGGCGTAGCCGCGGGGCGGTCGCACGTAGCGGCCCCCGCGGTCGTCGTCGGTGGCGATCGCGGCCCCTGCCGCCCCTCCCAGACCACCGCCCAGGATGGCGCCGTTGCGGCCGCCCAGCTCGCTCCCAACGAACGCGCCAAGCCCACCGCCGAGCGCCCCGCCCACCGCGGCATCCAGGCTCTGATCGCCGGCCAACAGGGGGGCGCCGTTTAGACCGATTAACATCAGGGACAGCGTCAGATAGCGCTTCATCATGCTTACTCCTACAAAGATCAGGTCCGCGGTAAGGTTCTCTCACCCATCCTGAATCTCCGCTGAACCGATAGGATGGGAGTGCGAAGGGAACCCCTCACGGGAGGGGATCCATCGATTGCCCTTAGCCGCCAATACGACTATAAGAACCCGGGGATGAGGTCCGTAAGTCACGCATGGACGCGGGCGGAGGGCCACCGCCCCTGGCCGTTGCCTACATGGCAGCCGGCGCCGGTCAAGCGAGAGGAGCTCCCGCGGGTGCCACTGAAGGTATTGACGCCGGCGGCGACCGGCTCTCCGGCCGGATGGGCCGAACGCTCTCCCGCGGCATAGAAACTCAGCGGGATGTTGGGTTCGGTGGGAAAGGCCACCGCCCTGCTGGTAGTGCACCGAGCCGTGTATGTCGTGGGCCTCGTCCTCGTGGCAAGCGACGCAGACCTCAGGCCCCGTGTACTCCGTCATGCATTCCCGGTGGGCGGCCACGGCACCGCCCGGTACGGGATTGTAGACGCCCGGCTCGGGGGGATCGATACCCCCCCTTTGACGGTGACGTTCGTGCGGCAGACCGCGCGCTTGCCCTTGCCGTCGGTCACCGCGAGGCCAACAGCGAAAGTACAGGCAGACGCGTTATGGAAACTGACCTTGGGCGCGTCGCTGGTATCCGGACTACCCCTCTCGCGGGTCCATCGAAGAACCCCTCGGTGTGCTTTGATATCCTTGACCCCTACCGACCGGGTGATCTGGCCCGCCGAATCGATGGGAGCTGACTGCGGCTGACTGGTGCGGCTTGGGCTGGCCGCGCTGAACAAAGTCCAGGCCAGGGTTCCGAACAACAACACAGATACGCCCAGATGTCGGCGATGCGTGTGCAGCTTCGGGTTTCGGTTTGTCATGGAGCCACTCTCTCTTGGTTGGTCGCCCCGAGGAGTCCCGTCGTGTGGATCGCCAGGGCGCACACCGGCTGCGCCGGGCCTGCGAGCGCTCTTTTGACGCCGTGCGCCTGCCCGCACGCCGGTGGAACCGCGCTTCCTCGCCCCGCTGGGGCGCCTTACCAGGACGCGCCCGTAGATGAGGCCCCGGTTACGGCGTCGAGGTCCGCTGGCTGGCCCAGTATGGGCCTTCGATGAGTAGTCAGAGGTTTCTGGGCAGGGCGACCTTAACCGGAGCAGCCTTAAGAGAACCTTAAGGACCAACCGGAGCACTCAGATAGTTGGGAGCCACCGACGAAGGTGAGCGCTCGAGCCAGGCCGCCCTGCGAAGGGAGTCTTTTCCACCCGGGGCTCGCCGGCGTATAAGGGCAACCAACCCGTGGGCCGCCCATCCGGTCGGCCAGGAGACCCCCCCATGAAGCGATTGATACTGGCCCTGCAGCTCCTGATTCCCCTCGTCCAACCCCTGTCGGTAGCCGCCGACGAGCAGCTTCTTCCGGGCGCCCTGGAGGTGGTGGCGGAGCTGCCCATCAACCCTGGCAACCTGGCCGTGACGGCCGAGGGGCGGGTGTTCGCGACCGTGCATCAGTTCCGGCGGGCGGATGCCCAGCTCATCGAGATCACCGGCCCCGAGAGCTACCGGCCCTGGCCAAACGAGGCCTGGAACCAGCCATTCGGATCGGGACCAGAGGTGCTTAACAGCGTGCTGGGCATCGCCCTCGATCGCAAGGGGCGCCTGTGGGTGGTCGACAACGGCCTGGGCGACCCGCCCCAAACACCCAAGCTCATCGCCTTCTCCCTGACCGACGGCAGCCTGGCCTTCCGCTACGATTTCCCTCCCGAGACGGGCCCCATCGGGAGCTTTCTCAACGACTTGGCCGTGGATGAGGAGCGAGGCTACGTCTACATCGCCGATGTGGGCGGGAGCCATCCGCCAGCGCTGGTCATCGTGGACCTCAAGGTTCCCAGCTCCCGACGCTTCAGCGCATCCCCCGCGCTTCAGGCGGAGGATGTCGACCTGGTGGTGGATGGGCGGGTGATCGGGACCCGGGACCCGGACGGGGCTCTGAAGCCGGCGCGCATCGCGGTCAACCCCATCACCCTATCCGCCGACGGGGAGACCCTGTTCTTTGGCGCCATGAACGGCAAAACCTGGTACCGGGTCCCCGCACAGCTCCTGCGGGACGGAGCGAGCGACGAGGCCGTCGCCGCGGCCATCGCGGTCGCGGGCCCCAAGCCGGTCTCGGACGGCGCCTCCACCGACGCTGAGGGCAACCACTACTTCACCGACCTGGCGGAGAACGCCATCACCCTACTGCGCCCAACGGGTACCCTGGAAACCCTGGTGCAGGACGATCGCTTGTCGTGGCCGGATGCCCTGAGCTTCGGCGAGCCCGGCTGGCTCTATATCGCGGTCAACCAGCTCCATCGGGCGCCAGCGCTCAATGGCGGGGTCGAGGGGGCCGAGCCCCCCTTCCGCATCATGCGTGTCTTTACGGGCACCGAAGGAATCGCCGGGCGCTGAGTGCCAGGCGGGTAGGTCAGGACCGGCATGGGCAGGACCATCCCCCACCGGGGCTACCCAACGCGTCCGGGCCGCCTTGGACTGGATCCTCGCCCGGTCGCGTACCCATCGGATCGAGGGTGACCGACACGAATCCCCTCCAGCTCTTTGGGGCCCTGGTGGACTCGCCCGCCTGGCCGGCCCTGCGCACCCTGCTGCACCTGGGCTTCTTCGTGACCGCCCTGCTGGTCCTCAGGGGGGTGCTTCAGCTCGCCTTCGGGAGGGGGCCAGTGCCCGGCAGGGCCCGCCGCCCAGGGCCGCTGGCCCCCTCCCTGCCCCTGATCATCCTGGCCCTGCTGTTTTCCGCCGTGCTCGTGCATCAGGCGAGCTGGCAGCTCACCGGGCTCTTTCGCCCCCAGTTCGTAGCCTTCATGCAGTCCCATGACCGCCGTGAGCTCAATCCGGCCCACCGGATCCAGCGGGGGCGCATCATCGATCGCCACGGAGAGGTCCTGGCCTATAGCACCGAGCATCAGGGCCAGGTTTATCGTGTCTACCCTTTTGGCTCGGCCTTTGCCCATGCGGTGGGCTACAGCCACCCGCGCTACGGGACCACCGGGGTCGAGGCGGCCGCCAACGCCCGGCTCAATGGGGGCGCCCCCGAGCAGCTCGCCTCCTGGGGGGAGCTGGGGCGCCAACTGATCACCCGGGACAAGCGGCCCCGAGGCCAGGACCTGGCGCTCACCCTGGACGCACGGCTCCAGGGCATCGCCCTGCAGGGCCTAGGGACACGGCACGGGGCAGTGGTCATGCTACGGCCCCAGGATGGCGCCGTGCTGGTCCTCGCGAGCAGCCCGGCCTTCGACCCCAACCAGGTGGGCCCGGCCCTGTTCCGGTCCCCGCCAGCCGATAACCCCCTGCTCAACCGGGCCACCCAGGGCCTCTACCCACCGGGCTCGGTGTTCAAGACGGTCCTGGCGGCCCTGGCCATCGAGTCCGGTTTCACCGGCACCATCGACTGTCCCCCCGCGGGCTATACCACCTCGCGACACTACCCACCGATCCGCGACCACGGCTTCTACAGCGCCCGCGAGGCCGGGCGCGCCTGGGGCGGTCATGGGCGGCTGGACCTCACCAGCGCCTTCGCCGAGTCGTCCAATGTCTTCTTCGCCCAGCTCGGGGTTCGCTACGGACATGACGCCCTCGCCTCTCTGGGTGAGCGCCTGCTGTTCGACCGCCAGATCCGGCTTTACCCGGGGACCACCAGTGCCGGCTCCATGAGCACCGGACGCCTCCCGCGCCTCAAGCACTCGGACCTCTACGGCCTCGCCCAGGCCTCAATCGGCCAGGGACGGGTCCTGGCCACCCCTGCCCACATGGCCCTGATCACAGGGGCCATTGCCAACGGCGGCATGGCGATGCGCCCGCGGCTCATCGCCGATGAGCCTCCGGAGGTCCTCGGTCAGCTGTTGTCGGCGGACACGTCGCGGGCCCTGACGCGCCTGATGCGCCGGGTGATCACTCACGGGACCGGACGTGGCATCGAGACCCCGGGGCTCGCCATTGCCGGCAAGACCGGGACCGCCGAAAACCCCCAGGGGCCGGCCCACAGTTGGTTCATCGGGTTCGCCCCTGCCGAGGACCCGGAGCTGGCCCTGGCGGTGCTGGTCGAGCACGGGGGCTACGGCTCGCGCGCCGCCGCCCCCATCGCCCGCGACCTGCTGGCCGCGGGCATCGACCCTGGGGGCGGCCCTTGAGCGCCCCACCCTTGGCGCTTGCCGCGGCCTGGGCCCGCCGGCGCGGGGAGCGCCACCTGCTCCTCGCCTCCCTGGGCTCGGTCACCATCGGCTTCATCCTGGTGCTGGGGTCGGCCCACGAGGCCGGGGGGTCTCTCATGACCAGAGACCTGCTACCGCTGCTCACCTACGCCGCCAGCCTGATCGGACTCCATCTGGCCCTGGTGCTGCTCGGGTTCCGGGGGGATCAGGTCCTGGTCGGGGTCGCGGCCTTCCTTGCGGGGCTAGGGCTGCTGGCCCAGACGCGCATGGGGACCCTGGATCGCACCGAGGCCCTGGTGCCCGGCCCCTTGCTGCTCCCCATGGGGCTGCTGGTGATGGTCGCGACCGCCGGTGCCTTCATGGACGGGCGGCACCGCCAGCTCGCCCGCGGCTTTTGGCTCTGGGGTGGGCTGTCACTGGCGCTGGTGGTGCTGCTTCTCGCCATCGGCCAGCGTTTTCGGGGGGCGGTCTTCGGACTGGGGTTGGTCACCCCCACTGAGCTGCTCAAGGTCACGGTGGTGCTGTTCCTCGCCGGCTATCTGGACCGGCACGGCCGCGCCCTGGGGCTCTGGCACCCGCGCCTTCCGCTGCCGCCCTGGCAACCCCTGTGGCCCCTCCTGGCCTATTGGTCGGGGCTCATGGGACTGCTGCTGATCCAGCGGGACCTCGGGATGGTGGCCATCCTGAGCGTCCCCTTGCTCGCGCTGCTGGTCATGGGCAGCGGTCGTGGCGGTTATCTGGCCTATGGAGCGCTGGCGGCCCTGATCCTGGGCTTTATGGTGCTCGGGGTCTTCGAGCATGGGGGACGCCGGATCGGGGCCTGGCTAGACCCCTTTGAGGACCCGACGGGGGACGGCTGGCAGATCCTGCAAGGGCTCTCGGGTCTCTATGCGGGTGGCCTGTGGGGGGAAGGATTTGGCCAGGGCAGCCCCGGCTACACCCCCATCGCCGAGTCCGACTTCATATACACCGTGCTCGGCGAGGAGCTCGGGTTTATCGGCTCCACCGTGGTGATCCTCTTCTATCTGATTCTGTTTCAGCGGGCCCTGCAGATCGCCACGCAGAGCCGCTGCGGCTTCGGCCGCCTCCTTGCCGCGGGAGTCACGGCCGTGCTCGCCACCCAGACCTTCCTCAATGTCGCCGGGGTGACCAAGCTGATCCCGCTGACAGGCGTCACACTCCCGCTGATTAGTCAGGGCGGCGCCAGCCTGATCACCACCTTCACGGGGCTCGGACTGCTGCTGGCGGTCTCTGACGGGGCGCCGGCCTCGCCCGCCCGCCAGCGCAAGGGACGATCCACCGCCAAGGCCCCCCCAGCGGCTTCGACCTCGGCGCAAAAGACGCGGCGGGCGCCCAGGCGCTCAGTCAACAAGGAACGCGGCTGACCCACTCGGTCCCGGCGGTCAAGGAGACGCGGGTGGAAGGAGCGGGGCGACTGGGGGCAGCGAGCCGTCGAAGCAGGAGACCGCGCCCTCATTAAGCCAGAGTTCGATGCGGCGCTCGTGCTGAAAGTCCTTCTGAAGGATGTCTAGATCACCGTCGCCGTCCAGGTCGCCGAGCCTGCCCTCGTGGGTGCCGATACCCGTCGACAGGACCCGCGCCTCGAAGCCCCCGCGACCGTCGCCATGGAGGACCAGTTGCCGACAGGTCGCTCCCGCCCCAGGGGTGTGCACCTCGGCCGTGTAGATGTCCAGGTGACGGTCTCCATTGAGATCGCCAATCTCCAAGGTGTGGCCGTGGTCCAAGTGGGCGATCAGGGTGGTCCGGTTCCAGGCGCCATCGCGCCATTCGTACAGATTGAGCGGTCCGACGCCATCGCCCGAGGCGAGCAGGATCTCCAGCCGCCCACCCTCGATGAGGTCGCCCGCCGCCGACCTGGAGAAACCGTAGCCGGGGTCCACCGCTTCCTCGGCGAAGATCTTGTCCCGTAGATGCCGGAACCAACGCCCGCCGCCGACCAGGTCGTCCTTGCCGTCGCGGTCGATGTCCGCCCTGACGAGACCCTCGCAGCAGGATCCAGCTCGCCAACTCCAGATGGGTACGGGATCCCAGGCCCACGGGTCGCGCGGCGCATCCGGCACGTCCGCGAGGAAGAGGGTCTGAGCCTGCTGATTCCAGAAAGCGAGCTCCGCCGAGCCGTCCCCGTCGAAGTCCCCGATCGCCTGGTCGTGGTGCTGGTTTAGGCCCCAGTCCTTGATGCTGTGCCTGCTCCAGCGCTCGGCCGGGCGGTGGTCTGGGTGGGGGTTCTCCCACCACCAGACCCGATTGGTATTCCAGCTCCCGCCCTGGACCACATCGAGATCTCCGTCCCCGTCGATATCAAAGGCCACACCACCCGCATCGATATGACTCTGGCAATCGTCGACCAGATAGCGCACCAGCCCCGCCTCCGTGGAGCGAAACCACACCATGCTGGTCTGCGGGTCCCAGCCCGCGATCACAAAGTCGTCCCGGCCGTCCTTGTCGATGTCGAGGACCACAGCCGAGGACTGCTGGCCAACCCCGGCCTTCGCAAAGTCGCCCCTTTGGTTGGACCGGCGCCGCCAGCACAGGGGTGGAGGGGTCGTCGTGCGGTCGTTGCGCCAGAGGTGTAGGTCCTGGTAACGGTCCCAGGCGATGCTGACCAGGTCCGGATCCCCGTCATCGTCAAGGTCGGCTAGGCGGGCGCCCAGGTGGCTCTCCTTGCCGCGGTCGATCTCCCGCACTAGGAAGCGCCCACCCCCCTCATTCTCGAGGAGCAGAAGCCGCGGCTGCGGCCCCTTGTGCTCAGCGGTGACTAGATCGATGTCTCCATCCCCATCGATATCACCCGCATCCAGACTGTTGAAGGAGTACCCTGTCACCAGGCGTTGGCGGGGCCAGGCTTGGGAGCTGGCATCCTCGGGCTGTCGGAACCAATACAGGCTCGCCTTCGGCGCATCCTCGCCGACCAACTCCTGAGTGACCACCACATCGGAGCGGCCGTCGCCGTCGATGTCGGCCGCAGCAATGCGATCCGCGTCATAGGGTGCGATCTCGCCGATCCGCTGCCCGATCCAGGCCCCGTCCAGGCGGCCCGGATTGGGCCACCAGAGGACCGCCGCACCCTGAGACCCGACCAGGTCCTCCAGCCCGTCGCCGTCGATGTCGGCGACGGCCACCCCCTCATCCGAGGCGTCCCCCGTCACCAGGGTCGCGGGCCAGGAAGCCACCACCGGGTCTGGCGGGATCTCGATGACATAGATCCCCTCGCCACTGGCCACGACGATCTCCGGCCGACCGCCCGGCACCAACTGCCCCAGCGCGAAACCCTGGCTGTTGACGTGCCCAGTCGGGGGCAGCTCGGCCACCTTACGTGCCACCCAGGCATCACCCGGCGGATCCACCGCTTCTACCCAATAGACGGCCGGCAGGGCCTGAGCGATCAGGTCGCCCCGGGCGTCGCCATCCACGTCGGTGACCAGGAAGGCGTCGATATTCCGCCCCAGGTCCACCCGCTCCCACCCACTGGAAAGATCTCCGCCGGGGTTGCGATAGTAATAACGACCGGAAACGATATCCCGACGCCCGTCGCCGTTCAGATCACCGACAGCCAGGCCAAAATAGCGCAGCCAATCCGGCTCGTCGAAATCGCCCCACTTACCCCTTTGGTTGTCCACTCGGATGTAGCGCCAGGCATCCGCAAAGAACGCCGGTCCCGGCACCGCCGCCGTTACCTCCGGGCCCGTCCGGGGGGTACAGCCGCACAGCGGGCACGGGCCAAACAGCCCACCCAGCAGCGCCGCCCCGGCAGTAACAATAGCCCTTATCACCTGTGCCGAAAAATTGCCGCAAGGGATGGAAGAGCGCCCCTCCGTGGCAAAACGGTCATGCGATCAAACCCTTATGAGCCACCGAAAAGGCGGAGCTTCAACGCCTGAGTGTAGCGCAGATCAGCGGGCGGCTCAGGTGCTTGTAAAGGGCATTGCCGTCGGTCGCTTCAATGGTGGAGCGATTGGCTCCTGCGGCGAGATCCAGACTCCGCGGGAACTCGACACCCGCCCGCCCAGCTCGAGCGCAAGGCCCAGAGAGCTGTGGGCTATCGCGATCCGGATTTGCTAGGGCACAGCTTACGGGAACTGGGTCGCAACAATTGGAATCGCGGCGAACTGACCGCGCGGGCACTGTGCTTGGGGTCCCATTCCGCTCCTTAACCGCCTACTACGCTCATGCACATGGCGCAGTTAACCCGGCCCATCCGTAAAGGTTGTCTCTGCGCTGGACGAAGCTCACGCCGAAAAACAGCGGCCGGCACTATTTCTTTGCGATCCCTATTCATCTGACCGTAAAGGTCCCCGGGGATTCATACCGGACAGCAGCGCAGGACCAAAAGCTGGGAGGGACGCGCCTCCAACCGGCTTAGAAACCCCTGTCGCTAGAGCCCTCCAACATGAAGACACTTGCAATTGCGTTGGCTATTTCGTTCGCAGCGTTGACCTCCTCGGTCGCATTCACGGAGCCGCTTGATGGCCGGAGTTTCGAGCCCAAGCACTCGACAGCAAGTAACAACTCACTGGTGTCTGATCTGTTGAAGACCGATCCGTCAGAAACCACTTTAACCCAGGCAGAGCAGGAGTTGTATCGGCGGCTAATGGATTACCGGAAAGAACGCGGTTTGCCTATGATACCAATCTCAAAATCCCTTTCGTACGTGGCGAAACTTCATGTCCGGGATCTGGAGAAAAACGCCGCCCCCAACTCGCGCAACCTCCATAGCTGGTCCGAAAATGGCCCATGGCGCAGCGTTAACTATACGCCGGATCATCGCCATGCCAAGCTGATGTGGGGGAAGCCGCGAGAGCTGACAAAGTACAGGGGCAACGGATATGAGATCATCCATATGAACTCGGAAGTCGCCACCTTCCAGGGCGCATTCCGCTCATGGCAATCCAGCGCACTGCACAATGCCGTCATATTGAACCAAGCGGATTGGAAACGCCTGAAATGGAGGGCCATCGGTATCGGCATATTCGGCCGTTATGCGGCAGTATGGTTCGGTGAACAGGAAGATCCCGATACGCAGCTCCCCGGAGGGCCTGTAGCCCGAATTGCGCGCCGCTGACCACACCGGAAGTAAGGCGCAGGGAGGGCGCAATGGCCCCACGCCATCTCGCTTCAGCGTCGTCCCGGCGGAAAGTTGCTCGGGGCGCTGGACTCAAGGGTGTGGTGTGATGTCGAGGCGGCGACGTCGCTTAGGGCGGTCATAAGGCTGGCCGACGCATCCTGAGCTCCCCCACGGCGGCCCCTCCGAGAGTCAAGAGGGGATGGATGCTCCGGTGTCCGGGATCAGCGTATGTATTGAGTCCTGCGGCGGCGCTGAGCGGCGCCTGTCCCACCAAGGTTGGCAACATCGGCAATCATGCCACCATGCGGTCAGCGTTCACTTCGTAACGTGAAGATGCGCCCCAGGGCAAGCGCCGCCTTACTGCGCTTCCCGCGCAGCCCGGGTGGCCCGCCATTTTTGAGGGTTTCAACCCCCATGGAAATGGAGCCTTCCGAGGCTCGGGAGGCGAGCTGATCAAACGCCGGAAAAGCATCTGGACAGCATCTCCCGAAGTGCGCCCTATCCCCATTCTCCTACTGAGGGTGTCGCCAAAACCCCTCGCCGCAGCGAGATGTGCTGGGGTGACGGAGTAAGCTCGCAACCCGCTGTTTCGCATCAGACGGTGACCACCCTCCCCTTGGGGCCCAGGCAGGGCTTGCAGGGGAACTGGACGACGCCGCTTCGCCCCCGGATGTGCTGAACCGTCTCCTCCCCTAAGACTCGCCCCGGGGAATACGCCGGCTGAAGCATGTCCCCGGGCAGCCGTGCCAATACTTAGCTAGGGGCTGATGGGGGGGGGCGGGTCGTCGTCATCCGGGTCGGAGAGGACTGCGGTGGCGGCGACCAGCCCGGCAGCGGCGAGCGGGACCCAAGCGAGGTTGGCAGCGGCTGGCACGATGGCGGCCACAGGAGGAACCGAGGTCGGCGGAGGTGGGGGCAACGTAACCACACTCATGCGATCACTGGGTCCTTTGGCAAAGGCGCAGGGACTCGCGCTCGGGATGGTGAAAAGCTCATTCTCCTCCATGGTGTATCTGCAGCCATCGGCAAACTGAATGACCGCACCGCTGTCCTCCAGCGACATCACCCGGTCGCCCGTCGACAGCGGCATCCCCTCGGCCCCATCGACGTATTGCTCACCCTTGTTGACCAAGGCGCTGCCGTTAATCCGGAGGAGGTACGCGATCTCAGTTTCCGCGCCGGCGACCGGGGCAACAACGGCTGACACGGCCGCGGCCCCAATCAACATCTTGAATAGTGCATTCGTGTACATGATGCCCCCAATTTGATCGCGACCGGAGATCCCAGGCATGGTGTGCCGCCGATCCCCGCGTTGTCAATATGCCGTGCCTGGCCGATTCGCAGCCGCAGCGCGGATTGCGGCTCAATGCGCTCCCGAAATATCCGCAAGTGTAGCTGAGATTGCGGGAATCGATCCCCGTTGGTTGTACCAAAAACTCGGGCGATTAGTGTCCAGACTCAGCCGGTGGGGCTCTCGGCGCCAGGGATGGCTCCGTGGAGCCTAAAGGGATGTATTCACGGCGTGCCCCGGCGGGCCGTGCCCGAGCCAGCTCTCGCCGCTCAGCTTCAACGCTAATGAACAGGCCTTACGAGCGGCGAACCCCCTCCGACGCCATGCAGATGGGTCCGGTCCCGATCCTCGACATCCGTTTTGAACGGCCCTTGTCGCGGGCTTGAGGGCAGGACCGCGCGGGTTGCGCCGCCTAGAGTCTTGGGGTAGAAGCGCTGGGTAGCGACCAGCCACACCCGACCTGGAGCGACCCGTGATCACCCTGACCGTCAATGGCATCGAGCAAAGCCTCGACCTGGACCCGAGCATGCCCCTGCTGTGGGCCATTCGCGACCACCTCGGCCTCACCGGCACCAAGTATGGCTGCGGCATCGCCCAGTGCGGGAGCTGCACGCTGTACCTCAACGGGGCCCCCGTGCGCGCCTGTGCCACGCCCCTGTCCGCCGCGGCGGGAGGCCGGGTCACCACCATCGAAGGGCTGGACAACCCGGCGGGCAAGGCGGTGCAGCAGGCATGGGCGGAGCTCGACGTGGTTCAGTGCGGGTTCTGCCAGTCCGGACAGATCATGGCCGCCGCGGCGCTGCTGACAAGCAATCCGGAGCCCACCGACGCGGAGATCGATGCGGCCCTAACCGGCAACATCTGCCGCTGTGCCACCTATGCCCGCATCCGCGCCGCCATCAAGCGGGCGGCCGAGCAGTTGGCCTTAGAGGGGTGAGACCATGGCCTATGAGACGATCCAGAACCTGAGCCGACGCGGCTTCCTCGAGCTGGGCCTAAGGCTTGGGCTCGGTGCGGGGGCCGGGCTGACCTTGGGCCTACACCTGCCAACCGCTCAGGCGCAGATGCTTCCCGCGGGACCTGGCATCGCCGGAGGCCAGGAGCGGGCGGCCCCGGCCTTCGAGCCCAACGCTTTCGTGCGCGTCGCCATCGATGACACCGTCACCGTCATCGTCAAGCATCTGGAGATGGGCCAGGGCACCTACACGGGCCTGCCGACCATCGTCGCCGAGGAGCTCGACGCTCGCTGGGACCAGGTCCGAGCCGCGGGGGCGCCGGCCGATGCGCGGCGCTACAACAACCTGTTCTGGGGCCCGGCCCAGGGCACCGGCGGCAGCACGGCCATCGCCAACTCCTGGGAGCAGCTCCGCAAGGCGGGGGCCGCGGCGCGGCAGATGCTCGTCCAAGCGGCTGCCGAGCGCTGGCAGGTTCCGGCGGGGGAGATTGAGGTCCGCGACGGGGTCCTTAGCCACCACGCCGGCCAGCGAGCAACCTTCGGCGAGCTGGCGGAGGCCGCCGCGAGCCAGCCGGTCCCGGCGGAGGTCCGGCTCAAGGACCCCGCCGACTTCCGGCTGATCGGCAACCCGAACCTGCGCCGCAAGGACGCGGCGGGCAAGATCGACGGCAGCGCGCTCTTCACCCAGGACCTGCGCCTGCCCGGGATGCTGACGGCCCTGGTGCTCCACCCTCCGCGCTTCGGCGCACGGCTGAAGTCCTTTGACCCGGCACCGGCCAAGGCGCTACCGGGCGTTGCCCAGGTGGTCCCGATCCCGAGCGGTCTCGCCGTCCTCGGGCGGGACTTCTGGAGCGCCAAGCTCGGACGGGATGCCCTCACACCCACCGTGATCTGGGACGAGACGGAGGCCTTCCGCCTGGGCTCCGAGGAGATCCTGGCCCAGTACCGGGAGCTTGTCGGCAAGCCCGGGGTGGTGGCGCGCCGTGACGGCGATGCGCAGGCCGCCCTGGATCAGGCGGCCCAGGTCATCGAGGCCGAATACCGCGTCCCTTATCTGGCCCACGCCGCCATGGAGCCCCTCGATTGCGTCATTGCCCCCGATGGCGATGGGGTGCGGGTGATCAACGGCGAACAGTCCCAGACCGCCGATCAGGGGGCGGTGGCCCGGGTGCTGGGGCTAAAGCCAGAGCAGGTGCGCATCGACATGCTCTATGCCGGTGGCTCCTTCGGCCGCCGCGCTAACCCCCACTCGGACTTCGTGGTCGAGGCGGCGGAGATCTTCAAGTCCGCCGGGGGCAAGACCCCGATCAAGCTGCAGTGGACCCGCGAGGACGACACCCGCGCGGGCTGGTACCGGCCACTGTTCCTGCACCGAATCCGGGCCGGACTCGACGCCCAGGGCAGGCCCATCGCCTGGCACCAGCGCATCGTCGGCCAGTCCATCGTCACCGGGACGCCCTTTGAGGCGGCCCTGGTCCGGGATGGCGTGGATCAGACCTCGGTGGAAGGGGCGGCCAACCTGCCCTATGCCATCCCCAACATCCAGACCGAGCTGCATTCACCGAGTCTCGCCGTCCCGGTGCAGTGGTGGCGCTCCGTGGGCTCCACCCACACCGCCTTCGCGGTGGAATGCCTGGTCGACGAGCTGGCCACCCTGGCGGGCCAGGACCCGGTGGCCTTCCGGATGACACTGCTCGAGGGGCACCCACGCCACCAGGGGGTGTTGAGGCTCGCCGCTGAGAAGGCGGGCTGGGGGACACCACTGCCCGCCGGACGGGGGCGTGGGGTGGCGGTCCACGAGTCCTTCAACAGCTACGTGGCGCAGATCGCCGAGGTCCGGGTGCGCAAGGGGGGACGGCTCGAGGTGGAGCGGGTGGTCATCGCCGTGGACTGTGGCATCGCTGTCAATCCCAACGTGATCAAGGCCCAGATGGAGGGCGGCATGGGCTTCGGGCTCTCGGCCGCCCTGCTGAGCGAGGTGACCCTCAAGGATGGCCTGGTACAGCAGTCCAACTTCCACGACTATCAGGTCCTGCGGATCGACCGCATGCCCGAGGTGGAGGTCTACATCGTCCCCTCGGGCGAGCCGCCCACGGGGGTCGGCGAGCCGGCAACCCCAGTGATCGCCCCGGCGGTGGCCAATGCCATCTTTGCCGTCACCGGGAAACGCCTGCGCCAGCTTCCGCTGAAGCTTGCCTGATGGCATCGGAGGATGGGGCAGCCCCCGCCCCGGGGACGGACGCCGAGGTCCTGGCCACCGCCCGCCGGTGGCTCCGAGCCGAGCAGCGTGTGGCCCTAGTGACGGTGTTGCGGACCTGGGGCTCATCGCCCCGGCCTCCGGGGTCACTCC
>JBLMWY010000048.1:0-5985 GCA_050257475.1 Bdellovibrio bacteriovorus | reverse complement strand
CGGGGCCGCCTGCTCCAGACCCCCTTCATAGTAGGGCATGGGCGGGCGCCCCATGGCTCCTGGTCCGCCCTGATAGCCCTGGTAGGGACCGTAGCCGGGATAGCCACCCTGGGGGCCATAGCCATAACCCTGCTGGGGCATTTGCGGCATCTGGGGCATTGGGCGGGGGCCCATGGGCTGCATCGGCGCGGGCCCGCCCTCGCCGCGACCGAAGAGGGCGCGGGCCGCCTCCAACTGCTCCTCGGTCATCTCGTCGACGATCTTGCGGTAGCGATCGAACTGCTCCTGGGCGGCCTTGTAACGCTGCTCCGCATCCTCCCAAGGCGGCGTCTCAGGCATTTCCATGCCGCGCTCCGCGGCCCGCTCGCGCATCTTTTGCCAATGGGCCTCGCGCATGGCCTTGCGCTCTTCCGGGGTCATGGACTTGAAATACTCCCGCATCGCCTCGCGCTCCTTGCGCATGGCCTCCCGGTCTGGCGCGGCACCCATGTGGGGGGGCATGGCGGGCGGCTCGGGCATCTCCGGCATGGCCTCCCAAGGCGGCGTCTCCGGCAACTCCAGGCCCACCTCCGTGGCTCTTTGGCGAAGCTCCTGGTAGCGCTGGTTGCGCTCGGCGTCGAGCTCCGCACGGCGTGCCTCGGCCTTGGCCCGGGCGGCCTCCGCTGGCGCTGCCTCGGTCGCCGCCTCGCCCGCTGGTGCCTCCGCCGCCGCGGGCGATTCGGCCGCTGGAGCCTCCACCGCCGGGGCTTCTGGAGCAGGCGCCGCGGCCTCGGGGGCGGGAGCTGCCGCCGCGGCAGGAGTGGCTACTGGGGAGGGTGGCGTGGCGGCAGGGGCCGCTGTCGGCGCGGCTGGAGCGGCTACCGGTCCCGGGCTGGCGTGCATCGCTCCCGCCGGGACCGGCGCCCCGACGGCGGCGGACTCGGGGGAGGCAAACCCGGGTTGGCTCAGCGCGAATAGGAGCGCGGTCGCCGACGCCAGGGATAGGACTCGGGGGGTGTCGTTCATACGATTTCTCCTACCGTGATGGCATGTCGCTGTGGTTGCTGGGGTCGGGGCCATCTGATGACCCCGGTAGTGGGCCCTAATCGTAGTGTTCGCCGGTAACCTATGGTGTTGGCCCGGCGGCTCGCCGAGCTTAACGCAAGGGACGGCCTTCGGACACTCCATTTCACCCGGTCCCCGTGGGCCACGGGTTCGGGGCGTTACACTGTCGTCTCGCCGCCGAGCCCGGCGGACCACCAGAACCGGAGGGGATGCATGCGCATCGATGACCTGATGACCGAGAGCGGGGTGGGCTTCGGAACCAGCGGTGCCCGGGGCCTGGCGGAGGCCATGACGGACCGGGTGTGCTATGCGTACACGGCGGGCTTCCTGCAGCATCTGGTCCAGACGGGTGCGAGCAAGGGGGGGCAGGAGCTTGCCATGGCCGGGGACCTGCGGCCTAGCACCCGGCGCATCCTGACCGCCTGCGCCCGGGCGGCGATCGACCTGGGCTTCCAGCCCCGCTACTTCGGCCACATCCCGACCCCGGCGGTGGCCGCCTATGGCATCGCCAATGGCATGGCCTCCCTCATGGTGACCGGCAGCCACATCCCCGACGACCGCAACGGCATCAAGTTCAACCGGCCGAGCGGCGAGATCCTCAAGCCGGACGAGGCGGGGATCCGCGCCCAGGTGGTCAGGCTTCCCCCGGGGCTCTTCGACGCCGCCGGGGCCTTGGTGCCCGCCGCGCTGTCCTCCCTGCCCGAGGAGGAGCCCCAGGCCTACGACGCCTATGTGTCGCGCTACC
Organism: Bdellovibrio bacteriovorus; assembly: GCA_050257475.1. GTDB lineage: Bacteria > Pseudomonadota > Gammaproteobacteria > Chromatiales > Chromatiaceae > Thiodictyon. Next base: position 4,196 of record JBLMWY010000048.1, on the reverse strand, counting down.
TGAGCTTCTTCCCCCGGGGCTGTCTGACAGGCCTGAGGGTCGGGGTCTACGCACATTCCAGCGTGGCCAGCCGGGCCTACGGGGACGTCCTCAGCGGGCTTGGGGCCCAGGTGACCCGGCTCGGATACTCGGAGCGCTTCATCCCGGTGGATACCGAGGCCATCCGACCGGAGGATGTCGCCCTGGCCCGGGGCTGGGCGGCGGGGGGTGACTTCGATGCCCTCGTCTCGGCGGATGGGGACGGGGACCGCCCCCTGGTGGCGGACGAGGTGGGGACCTGGCTGCGGGGCGACATCGCCGGCATCCTGTGTGCCGGGGCCCTGGGTGCCCGGGGGGTGGTAACCCCGGTGAGCAGCAACACGGCGGTGGAGCGCTGTGGCCGCTTCGAGCGGGTGCTGCGCACCCGCATCGGCTCCCCCTTCGTGATCGAGGGCATGCAACGGCTCAGTGCCTCGGGCCTGAGTCCGGTGGTGGGCTATGAGGCCAATGGCGGCTTCCTGATCAATTCACCCATCGTGCGGGGCGGGCGCACCCTGGCGGCCCTACCGACCCGTGACGCCCTGGTGGTGGCCCTGACCATCCTCGCGATGGCCCGGGTGGAGGGCAAGCCAGTCTCCGCCCTGGCCCAGGATCTGCCACGCCGCTTCACTCACAGCGACCGCCTCCAGGACTTCCCGACCGAGACCAGCCATAGGCGCATCGCCGACCTCGCCAGCGGCGACTTGGAGCGGGACAGGGCGGCCATCGAGGCGGCCTTTGGTGACTGGTTTGGGCCCGTGGCCGGGCTCGACACCACCGACGGGCTGCGGATCAGCTTCGAAAGTGGCGAGATCGCCCATCTGCGCCCCTCCGGCAACGCCCCGGAGCTGCGCGCCTACACCGAGGCGGATACGCCGGAGCGGGCGGCCGAGATGAGCGGCGTCTGCATGCGCATCCTGGCGGGTTGGCGATAGGGACAGGGGCGGCGCCACGCCGCATCGACGTCGCCCCGGGCTCATCAGAACAGCACGCCGATGCCGCCCCCGACCCCGCCGCCGCCCCCGCCGATGCCGATGGTGACCCAGGGCCGGGTGTAGGCCTGCCCCTGGGGCTCCACTGGCCACCAGCGCAGCTCACCGGCCTGCAAGAGCGGGAAGCGGTAGGGCGCGCCACCCACCTGACCCTCGCGCACCCCGGTGATGATCCCGGTGGCACTGAGTCGGCTGCCGATGGGCCGGTCCGCGGTCTCAAGGTAGCCCGGCCTGACGAGGATGAAGCGGCCTTGGGCCTGGGCGCCGGTGCGCGGCTCGCCGCAGCGGTTGAGGGGGTAGCCCACGACCTCCAGCTCGGTGCGGTCGGCGAGGTTGCGGGCCGAGGCCAGGGTCCCGCCCCAGGTTAGACGCTCGCCCGCGTGACCGCCCGTGTCGGCGACCTGGACCGGGGTGAGGCCGGCGCGGCCCGGGGGTGGGGTACAGTCGGTGGTCGCGCAGCCCGCCAGCAGGGCGGCCCAGAGGGCCGTGGCGACCAGTCGGCCCTTGGGTCTGGGGTTGCTCATCCTGCTCCTCGGCGCCGTCGCCTCAGTACCAATAGCGTCTCGGGATCCCGTAATAGGGCCGGTAGAAAGGGCCGTACCAGGGATCGTACCAGGGTCCGAACCAGGGATAGGGTGGCCCGTACACCCCGGGGGCCGGCTCCTCGGGCCAGAGGAAGCGCGACTCCGACCGGACCACGGGATAGACGTAGGGGTAGTCGCCTACTGGCCGGGTCTCCGCCCCCGTGACGATCCCGACCACGGTGAGCTCCCGATCCTTGGGATACTCCGCGGGATCCATGAATCCTGAGACCTCGGCGATGAAGCGCCCCTGGGCTGCCGATCCCTGCTCCGGCGCGCCGTCGCGACCGAGTGGGCGGGCCAGGATCTCGATCTCGGTGCTGCGCTCCCGGTTCCTGACCGCGATGATGGTTCCGCCCCAGCGCACCCGCTGGCCGAGATGACGGTCGGGCTGGGCCTGCACCTGGGCCGGCTCAACCGAGGCGACGTTGGGGTCTCGGATACTGTCCGGGGCCCCGGTGGCACAGCCGCCGAGCGCCAAGGCGGCGGCGAGGAGGGCGGCGCGCCTGAGCCGTGGAGCTCTGATCCCGGCGGACGCGGGTCCGGGGTCGCAGGTGGGAGGCTGTCGTGGCATGAGTATTCGCGGCTGACCCCGGCTCGGATCTCGGGTCTGCCCTTGCAGTCTAGCGAATGTGGCCGCGTCGGGGGCGCTTGAATTGGCCCCTCCTCATTCAGATCTCAGGGGTGGAGTGAGTCCCCACCGGAGTGCTACCCGTGAACCGAAGCCCGCTCGATTCCCAGGCCAGCGAAGAGGCACTGGCCCGCCTCAATGCCGGGGTCGCGGTCCCCTGGTCCCTGGCCGAGGGTAAGCTGCACAAGGTCTTCGTCTTTCAGGACTTCGTGCACGCCTTCGGCTTCATGACCAGCGCGGCCCTGGTGGCCGAGTCGATGAACCACCATCCTGAGTGGTGCAACGTCTACAATCGGGTGACGGTCGACCTGCGCACCCATGATGCCGGCGGCATCACCGAGCTCGACTTCGCACTCGCCCGGCGCCTGGAGGACCTGGTCCCCTGAGACGGCGGTGGGGCCGTCTGGTGGGCCCCCCGGTCAGAACGGAAACCCCGATGGGTTGTCCTGGGGGGAAGGCGAGGCGCCGGGTCCCTCCGGGATCCGCTCCCGGGGTGCCGCCGCGACTCCCTGCTCGGCCTCGCCGTTCACATAGATGGCCTTGTGGGGCCACACGGGGCAGGCGAGCTCGCAGGCCCCGCAGCCAACGCAGACCTCGGGGTCCAGCTCCGGGACCTTGAGCCCGAGCCCCTCCGGGTAGGGCACCATGTAGACGGCGCGCGTCGGACAGTGCTCCGCGCAGGCCCCGCAAGCAGTGCGGTCCGTGACCACCACGCAGTTATCCTCGATGAGGTGGACCTGGCCCATCCGCACGCGTTTCTTGGCCTCGACCCCAAGGCGGCGGATGGCGCCCGTGGGGCACACCTCGCCGCAGCGCACGCAGGCGTGGGTGCAGAACCCGCTCCCAAAGTCGAGCCTGGGCTGGAGCAGGCCGCGTGCCCCGTAGGCCAGCAGGGCCGGTTGGATGACCCCGGTGGGACAGGCGCTCACGCACAGGTAGCAGGCGGTGCAGGTGGCGTTGTAACGTCGGCTGGACCCGGTCCCGGGAGGCGCTACGGCCTGGGTCTTGGCGACCGGGATGCTGCTGGGCTTGAGGTTTCGGGGCGGTTCCGTCGCCAGGGAGGACGCCTGGACGCGCCGGTATCCCGTGGCGAGCCACGCGGTCCAGGCCAAGACCCCGCCCAGCAGCAGACGCCGCCGAGCGTCGGGTCTGGGGGGCGGTGGTGGGGCGGGCGGATCAGGGGCCGCGGACCAGGAGGCCCCGTAGCGGATCCCCGACTCGGGGCACGCCGGGATACAGTCGAAGCAGGCGACGCAGCGAGCAAAGTCTACCCGTTGGTGCTTGAGGTCGATGCACTGGGCCTTGCAGACCACGGAGCACTGGGCGCACCTGTTGCACCGCCCCCGATCGATCCGGATCTTCAGCAGCGCGACGCGGGAGCCGAGGGCCAGCAGGGCCCCCACCGGGCACAAACTGTTGCAGAAGATCCGCCCGTGCCGAGCGGCCAGCACCAGGACCAGGAGCAGCAGGGCGGTGGTGGCGGCCACCACCCCGGCGCCCGCCCAGCGCCAGCTCACCGGGGCGAGCCCGTAGAGGCCCCAGGACTCGAGGGCGCGGCCGGCCAGATTGCTCCCAGCCGCCACCGCCGGCTGCAGGAGCAGCGCCGCCGAGCGCCCGAAGAGACTAAAGGGGTCAAGTAGCGTCAGGAGCACCAGGGAGCCCCCCAGGGCGCTGGCCAGGGTCGCGAGCAGCATCCCATGGTGCAGCCGGGTGTGGGGCCGGGCATAGCGGTAGTGCACGGCCTTGGGATTGCGATGGCGGTGCCAGCGCCCGGCAAGCCAGGCGACCAGGTCTTGCAGGGTCCCGAGAGGACACAGGCTGGAGCAGTAGACGCGTCCGAAGAGCAGGGTCGCGGCCAGGACCAGGAGAAACCCCGTTGCCCCCCACGCGGGACCCTCCATGAAGCGGAGCAGGGATGGGACGAGCTGTGGATACAGGATCGCGTCGCGGAGGTTTAGGGGCAGCAGCCCCTGG
>JBLMWY010000047.1:0-2818 GCA_050257475.1 Bdellovibrio bacteriovorus | reverse complement strand
CGGGCGGCCTCCCGGCGGGCCTCCTCGGCGTCCGCCAGCAGCCCCGAGCCCGGCAGCAGGGGCAGGCCGCTCTGCTCGGCCAGCTCCCTAGCCCGGTGCTTGAGACCGAAGTCGCGCATCTGATCGGGGGTGGGACCTAGGAATACCAGGCCCCGTTCCTCGCAGGCCTCGGCAAAGGCGGCATTCTCGGAGAGGAACCCGTAACCGGGGTGGATGGCCTCGGCGCCGCTCTGCTCGGCCGCATGGAGCACCCGCTCCAGGTCCAGGTAGGAGGCGCTGGCGGGAGCCGGGCCTATGCAGTGGGCCTCGTCCGCCTGGCGCACATGGAGGGCATGGGCGTCGGCCTCCGAGTAGACGGCCACCGAGCCGACACCGAGACGCTTCAAGGTGCGGATGATGCGGCAGGCGATGGCGCCGCGGTTGGCGATCAGGACCTTCTGGAACATGGCACCTGAGGGTTCTGGGTCGCGGGCCGTCCCGCGGTTGCTCGGTCACCCCGGGGCCGTCCCCAGGTAGGTCAGGCTTCAGCCCGACGGCGACGGTTGCGTTTACCGGAGAGGTTGCTGTCGGGCTGAAGCCCGACCTACGGGGCCTCATCCCAGATCAGCATGCGCACCGGTGTGGGGTTGTAGGCGTTGCAGGGGTTGTTGAGCTGGGGGCAGTTGGAGACGAGCACGATGAGGTCCATCTCGGCGCGCAGCTCCACGTACTTGCCGGCATCCGAGATGCCGTCCTCGAAGGTGAGGCGCCCCTCTGGGGTCACAGGCACGTTCATGAAGAAGTTGATGTTGCTGGTGAGGTCGCGCTTGCCCATGTCGTAGCTGGACTCGGCCAGGGCCAGCAGGTAATTGTCCCGGCAGTTGTGCATGGGGCGCTTCTCGAGCGCATAGCGCACCTGGTTGGACTCCGCGGCGCAGGCCCCACCCAAGGTGTCGTGGCGCCCACAGGTGTCGGCCACGATGGTGGCCATCACGTTGCCCTCGCCCGAGAGCAGCCGCGAGCCGGTGGTGAGATAGATGCCCCGCTGGGCGCGGATGGTATCGACTGCGCTGTAGCGCTCCGCCGGGTCCTGGGCGTTGTAGAAGATCGTGTCCACCGCCTGGTTGCCCATGAGGTCCAGGATGCGCAGGGTCTGACCCTTCGTGAGCTCGTGGAGCCAGGGCTCGCCGGCGGGGATCACCTGGTCATAGACGGCCTGCGACGGGTCTCGGGTGCTTTGGGTGAGTCCGCTCATTGGCTGAGTCATAGTGGGCACACCTCAGTATTGGCAGTGATAGATGGCGGTGTTGGCGAAGCCGCGGTCGTTCTCCGGGCAGCTCAGGCGACAGGGGTCGTCCTCGGCCACGGGGTCGGCCCGATAGAGCAGGAGATCAATGGGCTTCGGCGACCACTCGGGCGCGGGATCCAGGGGGTGGGGACAGGTATTGAGCACCACCAGGGTATCCATCTCCGCCCGCAGATCCACGTGGGCACCGGGCCGCGAGTGACCCTCCACGAAGTGCATGGCGCCCGCCTCATCCACCGTCACCTTGCTGAAGAAGTTGATGTTGGGCACCAGATCCTTGCGGCCCAGCCCCCACTTACCCAGCTCGATCAGGAAGAGCCCCCGCCCGTCCCGGTGGAAGGCATTGCGGTGCTCCTGGTAGCGGGCCTCCCCGTAGCGCTCCCGCACCAGGGCGGCGTTGCTGACCCCGCTGATGGTGTCGTGCCAGCCGCAGGTGTCCTCCACGATGGACATCAGGATGCGCCCCATGTCCGAGTAGCAGACGTGCCCCTTGGTGAGGTACGCGGTGTGCTGGGCCTTGAGGGTGTCCGCCATGTTGTAGCGCTCCAGCCTGTCGTTGGCGTTGTAGAGGAGCGCCGAGCAGTTGCCGCCGCCGCGGCGGTCCGTCAGCCGCAGGGCAAAGCCCCGGCGCACGATGAAGGACCAGGCGCGGGCCCCGGGCAGGAGCTCGGAATGGACGATGCGGTCTGGATCAATGGTGTCTGTGTTCATGGAATCGGTCCTCGGATGATTCAATCCGAATCGGAAATTTGTCCGCAAATGAACGCAAAGAAACGCGAAAGAAGAATTCTTTTATGGAGCGCGCCACAGGTGCGAGTCGCTCGTGGCGGTGTGCGTAAGGGCAGCGCGCTCATGCTTATTCCCATTCGCGTGAATTTGCGTTCATTTGCAGACCCTCGTCCTTCAATCACGCGCTCGCCACAGCCGCCGCGGCCTGGGTGACGGCCACCTCGGTCTCGATCTCCTTCAGCACCCGCTGGTCGGCCCGCTCCACCGGGAGGTCGTAGGTGATGCCCGCCCCATAGGCATGGGGGGCGTCCGGGTCGTGGCGGAGCTTGTCGAAGACCAGGAGGCGGGTGCCGAGGTGGAACCCCTCCTTGAGGTCATGGGTGATCATGAAGACGGTGAGGTCGTTCTCCCGCCACAGCCGGCCCACCAGCTCGTGCATGTCGGCCCGGATGCCGGGGTCGAGGGCGCCGAAGGGCTCGTCGAGCAGCAGGATCTCCGGGTGCATCACCAGGGACTGGGCGAGCGCCAGACGCTGCTGCATGCCCCCCGAGAGCTCGCTCGGGTATTTGTCGAGTGCCCGGCCGAGACCCACGGCGTCCAGCATCTGGCGGGCACGCCCCAGGGCCTCCCGCCGGGCGGCCCCGAACAGGTGCCCCGTCAGGGGTGCCGCCCGGAGCTCGAGCCCCAGCAGGACGTTGCGCAGCACCGTGAGGTGGGGGAAGACCGAGTAGCGCTGGAAGACGATGCCCCGGTCGGGCCCCGGCTCCGCCGGCAGTGGCCGGCCGTCCAGCAGGATCTGGCCCC
>JBLMWY010000046.1:0-6764 GCA_050257475.1 Bdellovibrio bacteriovorus | reverse complement strand
GCTCCTGCCCCGCGCGGGAAACGCTGAATCCTTCAACGTTTCACTAGGCCCGCCGTCTGAGCCAGCCCGTGAGGCTGAGGCGCTCCCGCCGCGCCGTCATCACCTCGTGCTCGAAACGGGCGCTCAAGAAGGTCACCAGGGTGCCGCCCTGAGGCAGAATCTCCGCGAAGCGCGCCGAATCCGCCGGATCCGTGTAGATCCTGAGTGTCCCGCCGTCGGCAGCCTGCCAGCCATGGTTGAGGTACAGGATGCAGCTCAGGGTGCGGCGCTCCACACCCCGGAACTGGTCCAGGTGGCGGCGGTAGGCCCCGCCGGGTGGATAGAGGGCCAGGTGCCCCTCGAAGTCCTCGAGCCCCAGGAACAGCTCCCGGTTCAGGGTCTGACGCAGGACCTCCAGGCGGGCGAGATAGCCCCGGATCGCCGCGCCGTGCGTCTCGGCGTCGACCCACAGGATCCGGTCGGAGCGCACCTGCGGATGCACCGCGAGCCCCTGTCCGCGCCCGACCCCAGCGGGCCTGAAGGTCCCGACCTCCCGCAGGGCCGCGGCCTCCGCGGCCAGGGCCGACACCTGGCCAGGGGATAGGAACCCGGGCGTGACGCACCAGCCGGACTCGGCGATCCCATCCGCGATGCTCAGGAGGACGGCGTCTGCACTCGGCACGGGGGGCTCGCCCATTGTTCGGCCCTGAGCAGTCAGTCGGTCCGCGAATGACCGCGAATTCGCTCTGTCGGGTGGTCGGATGAGGAGTCCTACAGGCCGTGGCCCCTCTTTTCTAGATCGGCCGGCGCCTTGTGAGGCCCGGCGTGCCAATCCTATACTCGCCCACCCATTGAGCGGAATCCACGGGCCAAGGCCGAAAGGCTTGGCGGAAGATCCATGAGCTTCAGCCCTTTCCATCCTCCCCCTCGCACCCTGATGGGACCCGGTCCGGCCGACGTGCATCCGCGGGTGCTGGCGGCCCTGGCGCGCCCCACCATCGGTCACCTGGATCCGCGCTTCGTGGCCATGATGGATGAGCTCAAGGAGCTGCTGCGCTACGCCTTCCGCACCAAGAACGACCTGACCATGCCGATCTCGGCCCCCGGCTCTGCGGGCATGGAGACCTGCTTCGTCAACCTGGTGGAGCCGGGCGATGAGGTCGTGGTCTGCATCAACGGCGTCTTCGGCGGGCGCATGCGCCAGAATGTGGAGCGCCTGGGCGGGGTGCCCATCCCGGTGGAGGGGACCTGGGGACGGGCGGTGGACCCGGAGCAGGTGGAGGATACCTTGCGTCGCCACCCGCAGGCGCGCGTCCTCGCCTTCGTCCACGCGGAGACCAGCACCGGGGCACTCTCCGATGCCAGGCTGCTGGCCGAGATCGCGCGCCGCCACGGCTGCTTGAGCATCGTGGACGCTGTCACCTCCCTCGGAGGTTGCCCGCTGGAGGTGGACGCCTGGGGTCTGGACGCCGTCTATTCCGGGTCTCAGAAGTGCCTCTCCTGCACCCCGGGCCTGTCCCCGCTCACCTTCAGCGAGCGGGCCCTGGGGCGGGTGCGCGGCCGCTCCACCCCGGTGCCGAGCTGGTTTCTGGACCTCAACCTGGTGCTCGGCTACTGGGGCGGGGAGCACAAACGAACCTATCACCACACCGCCCCCGTCAATGCCCTCTATGCCCTCCACGAGGCCCTGGTGATGCTCCACGAGGAGGGGATCGAGAACGCCTGGGCGCGCCACCGCCGCAACCACCTGGCCCTGCGGGCCGGGCTTGAGGCCCTGGGGCTGGAGCTGGTGGTGCCGGAGGCCGAGCGCCTGCCCCAGCTCAATGCCGTGGCCGTGCCGGGCGGCGTGGACGAGGCGGCCCTGCGGGCCCGACTGCTCACGCGCTACAACCTGGAAATCGGGGCCGGACTGGGTGCCTTGGCGGGCAAGGTGTGGCGCATCGGGCTCATGGGCTACAGCAGCCGGCCAGAGAACGTCCTGCTCTGCCTGTCGGCCCTCGGCAGCGAGCTCAAGGCCCTGGGCCTCGCGCCGGACTCGGGCGACGCCCTGGCGGCCGCCCAGCGGGTCCTCCACCCCGGAGTGCAATCCGCTTAGGAGCGGCGCCGTGCCGCGACGGGACCTCGCAGACTGCCGTGAGGTAGGTTGAATCGCGCCGGGCCGGTAATCCGACGATCCCTGGCCTTAACAACCCAAGTGAACGCCCCAGCAATGCACCATGTTTCTCCGTAGTCGCCACAGCCCTTGGGTGCGGCTCGCCTTGGTTCTCGGGGCCATGGGCCTCTTCGTGCTGGGTTACCAGTGGGGCAACGAGTACCAGCGCCGCCACGCCAAGCCGCCCCAGATCAGCGGTGTACTGGTGCGTCCCCCGGCGGCCATCCCCGGCTTCCGGCTGGAGGATCCCCTAGGCCGGGCATTCGACCAGGACACCCTGGGCGCGGGCTGGACCCTGCTTACCTTCGGCGACCTCAGCGGTGTGGAGGGGCAGCTCGCCATCCAGCGTCTGCTCGACGTCTACAACCGGGTCGCCGATGAGGAGGGGCTGCACCGGTACCTGCGCCTGGTCCTGGTCACCACCACCGATGCGCCAAACCTGGCGCGGGACTTCGCACGCCTATCCCCGGCTCTGTACGTGCTAAGCGGTGACGCCGCGGAGCTCCAGCGTCTGAGGGCCGCCCTCGGGGTCGGCCCCGAGGCCGAGCAGCCCCTCTTCGTCTTCGCCCCCGGCGGCTACCTGGTGGCCCTGCTCACCGGGCGCAGCGATGGCGCCGGGCTGGCCGCGGACCTCAGGGCACTTCACCAGGGTCTCCACGCCCTGCTTGCGGAGGGTACATGAGCGACGATGCCCCCGGCCTCCTGGCGCGGCTCTATGTGGGCCTGCAAGGGATCCTGCCCCAGCATGGGCTCTCCAGACTGATGTACCGCCTGGCTCGGGTGGAGTGGCCCCCCCTGCGCGTCCCCCTGACCTGGGTATTTATCCGGGTCACGGGGATCCGCATGGCGGAGGCGGCGGAGCCAAATCCGCGTCGTTACAGGCACCTCAACGCGCTCTTTACCCGCACCCTGAGGCCCGAGCTGCGTCCCTTGGACCCGGACCCGGCGTCGGTCCTGTCGCCGGTGGACGGGACCCTGAGCCAAATCGGCACTATCGAGGCCGGCCGCCTGATCCAGGCCAAGGGTCAGGACTTCGCCCTGGCGGACCTGCTCGGCGGCGGACCAGGGGTGGGGCGACAGCTCGAGGGGGGGGCCTTCGCGACCCTCTACCTCTCACCCAAGGACTATCACCGCATCCACATGCCCCTGTCCGGGGACCTGACGGAGCTGGTCCACGTGGCGGGCCGGCTTTACAGCGTCAATGGCACCACCGCGGCCCTGGTGCCTGGGCTCTTTGCCCGCAACGAGCGGGTCATCTGCCGCTTCGAGACCCCGGCCGGGCCCATGGTGATGGTGCTGGTGGGCGCCATCTTCGTGGGCGGGATCGAGACCGTCTGGGCGGGGGAGCTGACCCCCGTGGCCAGCCGCCACAAGATAGCCCCGCGCCACGGGCCTGGCGAGGTGCGCCTGCCGCGCGGCGCCGAGATGGGACGCTTCAACCTGGGCTCCACCGTCATCCTGCTCTTCCCGCCTGGCACGCTGACCTGGGATCCGGCCCTGACCCCGGGCAGCGCTGTGCGGATGGGTCAGCGGATCGGCACCCTCATCCACCCTGCAGGAACCAGCCCTCCAGCACCACGCGGCGGGTGAGCCAGGGATTACCGAGCATCGCCCGGCCGAGGGCGAGGCGTGCCGCCTGGGGGAGCCAGCGACTCGGGCCGCTGCCGGGACGTCCCAGCCGGGCCCGCAGCCGTTCCACATAGCTCGCCAGCCGTTCACTGGCATAGTCCCCCGCCGTCTCGCGGATCACCGCGGCGGCCGCGAGCCCAGATTCCGCCGCCGGTCGGATCCCCTCGCCGGTCTGGGGGTGGGCCAGCCCGGCCGCGTCGCCGAGCAGCATCACGCCGTCGGCCACGGGGCTCGCCATGGCCCGGTGGTAGAGCCGATAGGCGTGTCCCTTGAAGGCCGCTGGGGGCACGGCTAGGCGCCCACTCTCTCGCAGCCAGATACAGAAGCGATCCAGGTGGCTACGCAGATCCCGCGGGTCCTCCCGGCCGAGCCCCACGTTGAGATAGTCCCCCTTGCGGAAGACCCAGCCATAGCCGGCCAGGTCGGCGCAGAAATAAAGCTCCGGTGCCTCGCCGCGCACCGCGCCCGTCTCCCCCTCGGGGATCCGGTACTCCGCCTCCTGGGCCCGGATGATGGGCACGGTGTCGTCGGCGCTGCGTCTCAGTTGACGACCGACAGGGCAGGCGTGCCCGCCGGCACCCACCAGCATGGGGGTGCGGAGGCGCCCGTTGACGACCCATTCCGCCCCGTCACGCACGAGCTCGCGCACCGCCTCGCCGAGGATCAGCCGGGCGCCGGAGCGGCGCAGCAGGTAGTCGTCCAGCTCGCAGCGTCGGATACCGTAGCTCACCGTGCGACCGAAGCGGTTGTCGGTGGGGCGGCCGCCGATCAGGCCGGTGCGAAACGAGCTGATGGCCTGGAGGGTGTGCCCTCGCCCATAGTCGGCCAGGTCCAGTTGCAGGGCGTCCACCAGGCCCGGCGTGATCCACCCGGCACACACCTTGTCCCGGGGGAAGTGGCTGCGGTCCATCAGGGTCACCGCCAGGCCGGAGCCCCGCAGGGCCCAGGCACAGGAGGACCCCGCCGGTCCCCCGCCCACGATCAGGACGTCGCAGTGCTCCATGTGGCAGCCCCTAATGATTCAGGGCCGGTACCAGGACGATCGCGTCCACGGAATGGCGTTGCCCCCCGCGCGGTTGAAGAGCACCTGGAAGAGATCGAGGGCGCCGGAGCGGAAGGCGGCGATGGAGCCCGAGAGATAGAGGCGCCACAGACGCACGAAGCGCCCGTCGAAGCGCGCGCGCACCTGCTCCTCCTGGGCCTCGAAGCGGGCCAGCCAGTGCGCGAGGGTCCGCGCATAGTGCAGGCGCAGGTTCTCCACATCCAGGACGCTGAAGCGGAAGGGCTCCAGCACCGCCATCATCTCCCGCAGGGTGGGGGTGTAGGCGCCGGGGAAGATGTGGCGCTCGATCCAGGGGTTCAGCGGCGCGCTGACCGGTGCCCCGATGGAGTGGATCAGCCCCCGCCCCTGGGGGCCAAGGACCCGGTCGATCACGGCTCCCAGATCCCGATAGTGCGCCCGTCCCACGTGCTCCAGCATGCCGATGGAGACGAAGACGTCGCAGTCTCCCGCAATCTCTCGATAATCGCCCTCGACGAGATCCACCCGATCCGCCAGGCCTTCCCGTTGGGCGCGCTCACGGGCGTGGGCGATCTGGGACCTGGAGATGTTGTAGGCCCGCACCCGGGCGCCATAGTGCCGTGCCATGTGCAGGGCCAGGGCGCCCCAGCCGCAGCCTGCCTCGATCACCCGCTCCCCGGGCTTGAGGTCGAGCTTGCGGCAGATGTGATCCATCTTGGCGATCTGCGCCTGCTCCAGGCTGAGCGAGGGCTCGGGGAAATAGGCGCAGGTGTAGACGAGCTGCTCGTCCAGCCACAGGCGGTAGAAGTCGTTGCCGATATCGTAGTGGTGTCGGATGTTGTCCGGCGACTCATGCCGCCGGTTGCCACTGGGGCGATTGAGGAAGCGCAGCAGGGGGGCCAGCGGTCCCCCCACCCTGGAGCCCTTGGCCACCCTGTAGACCGCCTCGGCGAGGTCCACCAGGCTCCCTTCCACCTCCAGCCGCCCGGCGCTGTAGAGCTCTCCGAGCTGCAGATCCGGGTTGAGCGCCAGACGCACCAGGGCCTGGCGGTCATGGACCCGGAGCCAGGCCACCGGCCGTTTCAACGCGTACGGCAGGCGGGTACCATCCCAGAGCACGAAGCCTACCGGGACCCCCTTGAACCCGTTCAGCAGCAGGCGCACCAGGGTGGCGTCGATGGCCCCGCTAGGGGGCTGCTGCCCGGTGCGCTCCCAAGAGACGGTCTGATCGTCGTTCACGTTGAGTCCTCTCCTTCGATGGCCCGGTCCTTCGCCTCCCGATCCGGCCGCCGGGTAGTCACCGGGACCCCCTGCCCCGCGTTCCACGCCTCTTTTTTGTTTTCCGCAGTGTAGGAAAGTTCGGACGCGACGTCCGGAAAGGTCGCGCCACTGGGATTTCCCTCCGAGGCCGCTAAGCGCGTGCCAGCGCCCCTGCTACAAGGCCAGCTCGAGGCCTGAGACCAGGAGCCCGGGCAAGAGGTAGCTGTCGGTGCCGCGGCCCTCGTAAGTCTGGGGGGAGAGGATCAGATCCCGCTCGGCGGTAAGGCCCTCGAGGCGCTCGCCGAGCACGTGGTAGAGGCTGTCGTCGAAGCGCATGACCTTGACCGGGGCGACGATGTCGCCGTTCTCCACCCAGTAGGTGCCGAAGCGGGTCATGCCGGTGATGCGGCAGTCATTGGGGTCCGACCAGTTGCAGTACCAGAGGTTACCCACGTAGAGGCCGGTGCCGAGCCGGGCCAAGACCTCCGACTGCGGGATGTCCCCGGCCGCCAGGGCCACCGACTCGGGGGAGCCCCCGGCGGCATTGACGGTCTCCCCGTACTCCCTGGCGTCCCGGGCGTCCACCAGACATTGGGCATAGCGGCCCCCCTCGATCAAGGTGACGGTCTCGGGCTTTTCGAAGCCCTCGGGGGTGAAACGGGGCCGCAGCCCCCGGCCGTGCTCCTCCCGGATGCTCACGCGGGGGTCCAGCAGCCGCTCGCC
>JBLMWY010000045.1:0-16390 GCA_050257475.1 Bdellovibrio bacteriovorus | reverse complement strand
TGTGGGTGAAGTACTGGAGACGGCCCATCCAGGTGACCAGCCCCGGGTCGTCGCCAGCCCTGGACGACGGTAAGGGGGCCCCGGTGAGAACCAGGGCCGACAGTGCGGCGATCGGGACAATCCGGCGATTCATGGGTTTCTCTCTCCTGTTGGGTCAAGGGTCTCCAGGGGACCCTGTCGGCACGGGCGTTCCAACCTACAGGGTCTTCAGATACTCGGTCAGGGCGCGCTGCGCGTCGCTATCGAGCGCGGTGCCGAAGTCATGGCCGCCGTTACCATAGCCCTTTTGGCCGGTGTCGTAGATGCGATTGCGGGCCTCCCAGCTCATGGCGGCGGACTTTCCCGCGTCGAGGGTGCGATAGCGCCAGCCCAGCCGCTCCTGATCATAGATCGGGCTCCCATCCTCTGCCCTGGCGAGCTCCCAATAGTTCGGCCGCCGGCCGCTTTGCAGCAGGTCGGTCAGGGTGGGTACGGCGTCATTGTGCAGGTAGGGGGCCGTCGCCCAGATTCCGTCCAGGGGCGGAGCTACATACCCCAGGGCCGGGGCCACATACGCCAGCTCTCCGTAGTAGGAGCGCTGGATCCAGTCGAGGAAGCGGTCCGCGTCCGAGTAGGCGGCCCGTGCCAGCTCCGGGTCCGTGCCCACCCGACCCAGGGCCACGACCGCGTTGGGGTAATGCCAATGCCTGCCGTAGGTCCCGTGACAGGTGGCGCAGTTGGCCTCAAACAGATGGCGGCCACGATCCGCAAGGCCCTGATCGATGGGAAAGGGGTAGCGGGGAGGCTCCAGGGTGGCGAGGTAGGCACGCACGTCCACCAGCCAGGTGTCCAGGGTCCGCGCCTCCTCCAGCGAGTCGGTGCAGAGGGTGGCCCAATGCATCGGATAGCGCGAGAGGTCTCCCCGCCACTCGCCGTTGTAATACAGGGCATGCTTCTTCCGCAGGTTCCACCAGGGGGGTATAGCGGTCGGCAAGGGGGGGCTTGGGGGCGGGTCGATCAGCGGTCGGTCCGACCAGCTCAGGGTCTTGGGGTCGCGGTGGGCCATGAGGGCGAGGGTCAGGCTCCTGGCCGGGCTGACCCCGATGGTGTCGGTCCGGATATGGTCGGCGAGGGCGCCGATGCGGTCCGCCCAGCGCCGCCATTCCGCGCCTTCCCGAGTCCCCTTTACCCGGGTCCCGGCGGACTCCACCACCAGGAGCGGGTCCCGGGTAAGGTCCAGGAAGGCGTTGCCGAGGCCCAGGATCAGTCGACCCTCGATGACGGCCGCATGGCAGCTCAGACAGTTGGTGGTCACCAGCTCCACCCCTGACGGCGCCCGATAGGCGGTCAACCCATAGGGCAGCTCGGCGTTGCGCCCCGTGCGCCCCGGGGGCTGGGGTCCGGGGGCGAGTCCCGCCTCCCCGCGCCCCTTGAGGTAGGCGCTGTAGGGCAGGCCGCAGGTGACCGCGGCGCGATTGAGCAGGGCGTCATGGCCCTTGACCGGATCACCCGGTCGCTGGGGATAGGCGGGAATGGCGCCGACCTCCGCCCGGCCCGTGGTCCCTGGTGCGCCACGTTCCCCGGAGTCGCAACCGGCGAGCAGGACTGCCAGGATCGCCAGAACGGGCAGGAGGGGGCTCACCCCCTCCCTAGCCGCGCCTCTGGGTGCGCTCATACTCCGCCAAGGCCTGGGGCAGAAACTCCTTGAGCTTGGCAATGCGGTTGTCATCCAGGGGATGGGTGCTCAGGAACTCCAGGGCGCTCCCTCCGCGCTTGGCGTTGTGGGTCTGGAAGCGTTGCCAGAAGGCGACCGCCTCCCGGGGGTCGAAACCGGCCCGGGCCATGTACAGGAGCCCGATGCGATCGGCCTCCAGCTCCTGGGTGCGCGAATAGGGTAGCAGCACGCCTACTTGGGCACCCAGGCCGTAGGCCTGCATGGCGACGTCTCGGCCCACACCCCCGTAGCCTGAGGCCCCCAGGGCAGCGGACAGCACGCTGCCCCCGACCTGCACCGCCAGGCTCTGGGACATACGCTCCGCCCCGTGGCGCGCCGCGGCGTGGGCGACCTCGTGGCCGATGACGGTCGCCAGCCCCGCGGCATTTTGGGTGATGGGCAGGATGCCTGTGTAGATCCCGACCTTGCCTCCGGGAAGGGCGAACGCATTGGCCTGCTTGGGGTCATCGAAGAGCACGAACTCCCAGCGAGCGTTGGGCAGTCTCGCCACCTGGGCAATGCGCTGGCCAACGGCCTGGAGCTCGGCGTTCTTCTTGGGATCATGGGAGATCGGGGTCTTGGCCTTGATCTCCTGGAAGGCCTGGAGACCCAGCTTGGTCTCCTGGGCGGAGTCGACCAGCAGGAGCTGGCTGCGCCCGGTCTCGGGCGCCGTGGCGCATCCCGTGAGGGTGGCGCCCCATAGCAGGGCCACCCCTAGGAGGGTCGCGGGCTGGAAAGGCAAACGTGGTGGCATGTCAGGCTTCTCCTTGGAGCGGCGATCACCGATCCGGGCGATGCGCGATGGTTCATGAATTCGCGAACAGCTTTAATGTGGGGGCCGGCTTCCTCGCCCTAACGCCAATGGCCCCGTGCGGTGGCATTCCTTGACGCAGGCCCCGCTCCCCGGCCCAGCGGGCCGTAGTAGACTGGCGGCGCGACGAAACGCGTGGCCCTCCCGGTCGGATCGCGGCAGCAGATCGCGTCGGGGTAGCCCAGCCAACGACGAGGGAGACCGCCTCCATGCTCCACATCCCCGTGGAATCCCTGTGCTTCATCATCGCCAAGGCCCGGGAATTTCAGGCCAAGGAGGAGGTGGTGATACCCCAGACCCCGTCGAGCCCTTCCGACGATTGGGCCCTGCAATGTCTGGCCGACCACAGCGGCGACTACGGCCTCACCGAGCTGGTGGAGGTCATCGGCGAGATGAATCAGCGCCAACGCGCCGAGCTGATCGCGCTCATGTGGCTGGGGCGCGGGGATTACGACATCGAGGACTGGGAGGCCGCGGTGGACGACGCGATCGGCGATCACTCGGTGCGGGCCGCCCAATACCTGCTCGCCCACCCCATGGTCGCGGACGACCTGGAAGAGGGCCTCATCGCCCACGGCTACACCTGCGACGACTGAGGTCGGCGCGGGCGCCTCAGCCCTCAGATCCCTCGCCCTACCTGAGCCCAAGCACGTCCTGCATGTCATAGAGGCCGGGGTCGCGGACGGCGATCCAGGCCGCGGCCCGCAGCGCACCCCGGGCGAAGGTCATCCGGCTGGTGGCCTTATGGACGATCTCCACCCGTTCACCCTCCGCGGCGAACCAGACGCTGTGCTCCCCGACGATGTCCCCGGCGCGGATGGTCTCGAAGCCGATGGTGCGCCGCTCCCGGGGGCCGGTGCGCCCCTCGCGGCCGTAGACCGCCACCTCCCCCAAGTCGCGCCCAAGGGCCGCCGCCACCACCTCCCCCATGCGCAGGGCCGTGCCGGAGGGGGCGTCGACCTTGTGCCGATGGTGGGCCTCGATGATCTCCACGTCCACCTCGTCCCCGAGCACCCGGGCGGCGATGTCGAGGAGCTTGAGGCACAGGTTCACCCCCACGCTCATATTGGGGGCGAGCACGATGCCGATCGCCTCCCCGGCGGCGGCGATTGCCGCGCGCTGATTGGGGTCGAGCCCGGTGGTGCCGATCACCATCGACTTGCCCGCCGCCTGGCACAGGTCCAGGTGCGCCAGGGTGGCGGCGGGGGCGGTGAAGTCCACAAGCACGTCGAAGGCATCGGCGGCCGCGCCCAGGTCACCGGTCAGGGTGACCCCGAGCCGTCCCACCCCCGCCAGCTCACCCGCATCGCTCCCGATGAGGCCCGATTCGGCCCGCTCGGTGGCCGCACCCAGGACCAGCCCGGCGGTCTCGGTGACGGCCTGGATCAGGGTGCGCCCCATGCGACCCCCGGCCCCGGCCACCGCAATGCGTACGAAGCTCATCGTGGATGCCCCTGTGACGTTAGGCGATTTCTGTCAAACCATGCACCGTCTCGCTCGTCTTTTCGCCCGCCTTCCGCGTCGCGCCGACAGTCACATAGCCCGGCCATGCTCCTCTCGGCACTCCTTGAAGGCAGACGAAAATCCTTCGCGATCTGGTACATGACTCTCCGACAATCGCCTTAGATGTGTGATTGGGCCGTCGTCTTGGTCTCCGTCGGCCCGGAAACAGTGTACGAGATGCGCCGCCCCGACGCGGCTCTCGCCCGGATAGGCCTGGGCACAGGCTGGCAGGGCCTCGGGACAGCGCGGGTGGAAATGACAGCCGGGGGGTGGATCGGCGGGCGATGGCAGGTCCCCCGCGAGCCGGATCACCGGGCGGCGCCTGGCGTCATCGATCACCGGTACCGCGGAGAGCAGGGCGCGGGTGTACGGGTGCCGCGGACTCGCCAGAACCGCGTCCACCGGGCCTCGCTCCACCACCCGGCCCAGGTACATGACCGCCACCTCATGGGCTAGGTAGGCCACCACCGACAGGTTGTGGGTGATGAAGAGGTAGGCGATCCCCAGCCGCTCCTGGAGGTCCTTCAGCAGATTGAGGATCTGGGCCTGGACCGAGACGTCCAGGGCGCTGGTGGGCTCATCGCACACGATCAGCCGGGGCTCCACCGCCAGGGCCCGGGCAATACAGATGCGCTGGCGCTGGCCACCTGAGAACTCGTGGGGATAGCGGTCGGCGGCCTCGGGGCCGAGCCCCACCAGCTCGAGGAGCTCGGCGACCCGCCGTAGGCGCCCCTGCCGGCTGCGCTCGATCCCCAGGGCCTGGAGCCCCTCCCCGACGATGTCACCCACCAGCATGCGCGGATTCATGGAGGCGAAGGGGTCCTGGAAGACGATCTGCAGGTCCTTGCGGAAGGGCCGCATGCCCCGGTAACCGAGCCCCCTGAGCTCGCGGCCCCGGTAGCGTACCGAGCCGCCGGTCGGCGGGATGAGCTGGAGTAGGCCCTTGCCGGCGGTGGTCTTGCCGCAGCCGGACTCGCCCACCAGGGCCAGGGTGCGGCCTGCCTCCAGCCGCAGGCTGACCCCGTCCACCGCCCGCACCTGACCGGCGACCCGCCGCAGCACCCCGCGATGGATGGGGAAGTGGACCTCGAGCCCGCGCACGTCCAGGAGGGGCTCCGCCGTCCCGGGCCCGTCCTCGTCCTCGTTCGCGCCCGCCGCAGGGGCCCCGGCACGGCTTGCCACGGGTCTCGCGACGGACAGCTCCGATCCTGCCCTGGTGCCAGGCGCCCAGAGGTGGCACAGGACCCCGTGCTCCGGTCCCAGGGTGGACCACTCGGGTGCCTGCTGGTGGCAGATGGGCCGCACCTCGGGGCAGCGGGCCGCGAAGCGGCACCCCTGGAAGACCTGATCGAGGGGGGGCACTCGACCGGGGATGACCGCCAGCCGCCCCCGGCGCTTGTCCGCGTCTGGCAGGCTCTCCAGGAGCATCCGGCTGTAGGGGTGGGCGGGGCGCGCGAAGAAGGCCGCGATGCTCGCGGTCTCCACGATCTGGCCCGCGTACATGACCGCCAGGCGCCCCGCCGTTTCCGCCACCACGCCCAGATCGTGGGTGATCAGGAGCACCGCCATGCCGGTGGCGGCCTGGAGGTCCTTCAGCAGGCTCAGGACCTGGGCCTGGATGGTCACGTCCAGGGCCGTGGTGGGCTCATCCGCGATCAGGACCTCCGGGTCGCCGGCCAGGGCCATGGCGATCATCACCCGCTGCTTCATGCCCCCCGAGAGCTGGTGGGGATAGGCGCGGGCCCGTTGGGCCGGATCCGGGATGCCCACCGCCGCGAGCAGCTCCAGCACCCGGGCCCCGACCTGGGAGCGGGGCCGATCCTGGTGAACCCGCACCGCCTCGGCGATCTGGTCGCCGGCGGTCAGCACCGGGTTCAGGGAGGACTGGGGCTCCTGGAAGATCATCGCCAGGCGCCCGCCCCGCACCCGCCGCATCTGCGCCTCGCTCAGGCGCAGCAGGTCGGTGCCGCCCAGGCGTACCGAGCCGTGGGAGATGCGTCCCGCCTCGGGTAGGAGCCGCATCAGGGACAGCGCGGTCATGGATTTGCCGCAGCCGGATTCTCCCAGCAAGGCAAAGGTCTCGCCTCGGCGTACCCCCAGGGAGAGGCCGTCCACCACCCGCGCCGGCGGGCGGTCCGATCCGAGGCCGGAGGCGATCTCGACGCTGAGCCCTTGGACCTCGAGCAGGAGCTCACTCATGCTGCCCCCGCCCCGGTCCAGGCTTCGCCCCTTGGGAGCCCGAGCACCGCCCGGGCATTGGTCGTGGTGATGGCCGCCAGCTCAGCCGGATCCGCTTGTCGTACCTCGGCGAGGGCCGCGAGCACGTCGGGCAGGTATTCGGGGCTGTTGCGCCCCCCCCGGTGGGCCGCCACCGTCAGGTCCGGGGCGTCGGTCTCGAGCACCAGGCTCTCCACCGGCAGCGCGGCGGCCAGGCGTCGCAGCCGGTTGGAGCGCTCGAAGGTCAGCATGCCCCCGAAGCCGAGCTTGAAGCCCAGGTCGAGGTAGCGGCGGGCCTCCTCGATGCCGCCGCTGAAGGCATGTGCGATGCCGCCCCGCACCCGAGCTCGCCGCAGGGTGGCGAGCGCCTGCTCGTGGGCCCGGCGCACATGCAGCAGCACCGGCAGATCGGCGGCCCGGGCGATCGCCAGTTGGGACTCGAAGAGGTCTTGTTGGCGTTTCCGATCGAGGTCTCGCACGAAGTAGTCGAGCCCAATCTCCCCCACCGCCAGGGGCCGTCGCTCGGCGATGGCGGACTCCAGGGCACGAACGTCGTCGGCGCCATGGGCGTCCAGATAGACCGGGTGCAGACCCAGCGCCGGATGCAGTCCGGGCTGCGAGGCGCAGTATTGCAGCAGCCAGGGCCAGCCCGCGCGGTGGATCGCCGGGATCACCACGGCCACCACCCCGGCGGCCCGGGCGCGGGCGAGGACCGCGTCCCGATCCGGGTCGAACTCCGCCACGTCCAGGTGACAGTGGGTGTCGATCAGCTCCATGGCGCCTGGCCCCCCACGCGTCGCCCCGGCGTGCTCACTCGCGGCCGGCGGCGTCGCGCACGAACAGCGCCTTGTGGGGCCCGCTGCCGATGATCCGCTCCTCCATGGCGAAGAGGCCAGTCGCCTTGAGCACGCCGCTGAGCTTGGCGTAGCCGTAGTTGCGCGAATCGAATTCGGGGCTGCGCTTAGCGATGGCGGAGCCGACCGTCCCCAGGTCGGCCCAGCCGGTGTCGTCCGCGGCGCTATCCACGGCGCTGCGCAGCAGGGTTACCAGGCGGGCGTCGCGTTTGAGCTCCTTGCCGCTCTTGCGGCCCGGGGCGTCGGTCCCCGCCTCGGCCCGCAGCACCTCCGTGTAGACGAACTTGTCGCAGGCCGCCACGAAGGGCTCCGGGGTCTTCTGCTCGCCAAAGCCGTAGACCGTCATCCCCGATTCCCGCAGGCGGGAGGCCAGGCGGGTGAAGTCGCTGTCGCTCGAGACGATGCAGAAGCCGTCGAAGTTGCGGGAGTAGAGCAGGTCCATGGCGTCGATCATCATGGCGCCGTCGGTGGCGTTCTTGCCCTTGGTGTAGCGGAACTGCTGCATGGGCTGGATGGAGTGCTTGAGCAGGGTCTCCTTCCAGGAGCCCAGGCTGGGGAGTGTCCAGTCACCGTAGATGCGCTTGGTGTGGGCGGTGCCGTATTTGGCGATCTCGGCGAGCAGCCCCTCGACGATGGAGGCCTGGGCGTTGTCCGCGTCGATGAGCACGGCCAGCTTGAGATTGGTGGATTCGGACATCGGCGTACCCCACTCTAGGCGCTGGCCTAGGCTCAGAGTTTCTTCACAACCTCTCAGGCGGCGCCCACCCCGGTCAGGGGCGGTGGTTTCCACTCAGAGGGCGCGCCGGATCACCACATGAGATCGTCCGGCACCTGGAACTCGGCGTAGGGATCATCCCCCTCCGACGCCTTGGCCGGCTGGTTCCATACCAGGACCAGCGCTGGATCCCGGGCCTGGACCCGCTCGGCAACCTCGGCGGGGATCAGCTCGTAGAAGGTGTCCTGGCGCACCACGGCCAGGCGTCCATCCACCAGCCGGGCGCGCTGATCCTTGCTCACGTAGAGCCGTTTGAGGGCCTTGCCATCGGTGAAGTTATAGGGGATGTCACCACCCTCGCGCACGACCCTGTGGCTGTGGATGAGCTGGCGCAGCTCGTTCTCCCGAGCGCGACGCTCGGCCTCCTCTTGGCGCTGGCGGTTGAGCTCCCGGTCGCGCGCCGCCTTCTGCGCCCGCGCCTGCTCGGCGGCCCGGCGCGCCTCCTCATCCAGGCCGGGACCCCGCTTGCCGGTCTGCTTGACCGTCTTGCGCTTGTCCGAGCGGGTCTCCTTGAGCTTGTGCTCGGTGACCAGGCCGGCCTTCAAGAGCTGTTCCTGTAACGAATTGCCCATGGCGCCCCCTCCGGGTTCGAACCCCACAGTTTGGTAGAGGATCCGTCAGCCAAGGGGGGTGACGCAACCCGCCCGCCCATCGACCGGGTGTCAGGGGCCTCACGGCGACCGATTTGGCATAGAATTCGGGCGCCCGGGGCGATGCCGCAGGTGCCACACGCGGGTCCTGCGCCGGCCGTGCCGCGCCAACGCCCCCTTCACCTCAATTCGCCCCCTTGGAGCCCGATCCCATGTCGCTGCGTCGCTTGCTGGTCCCTGTCCTGGCCCTTGCCCTACCCGTCGGTGCCCTCGAGGCCTCAAACCTTGGCTACGTGGACATGCAACGGGTGCTGGAGGAGAGCACCCTGGGCAAGAAGGTCCAGGAGCAACTACGCAAGGACTTCGAGCCCCGGGCCCAGGAGCTGGGTAAGACCGAGGCGGAGATCCGGCAGCTTCAGGAGTCCCTCGCCCGTGAATCCGCCTTGATGAGCACTGAGCAGGTGAAGAAGAAGGAGGCGGAGATCAAGCAGCGCATCGAGTCCTACCAGAAGGCGGGCGGCGCACTCCAGCAGGAGCTGGCCAAGGTCCAGCAAGAGAAGGGACGCGAGGTCATGGGTCCGGCCCAAAAGGCGGTCGACGCGGTGGCCAAGCAGAAGAAGATCTCCATGGTGGTAGAGCGCAACCTGGCCGGCATCCTCTATCTGGATCAGGGGCTGGATATCACCACGGACGTCATCAAGCACATGGACGCCAATGCCAAGTGACCGGGCGCCGCGGTGGCGCGCGGGTCTGGACGAGCCAAGGGTGAACGCGGCCTGCCGCCGAGCTGTTTCGGCCCGATTCAACTGGGGTAAACTAGCCTCAGGTTGACCGAGGCCACCGCGGCCTCTGGCGGACCCCGAATCCGCGCTGCCGAGGGGTCTCGGAATCCCAATGAATGCGCGCTAGAACGAGCACCTCGCATCAGCCCCATCGAACGGGGCCGCACAGACCCACAGAGGAACCCATCCCATGCTTGGCGAACCCCATGATCTGCTCCACGAGTTTCCCGAGTTGGAGGGGAAAATCGAGGAGATGCGCGCGACCAACCCCGATTTCTCCCACCTGATGAATGACTACGACGCCCTGGACGCCCGGGTGCGCCAGCTCGAGGAGCTCGGCGTTCCGGTTGCCGACGAGACCATCGAGGAGCTGAAAAAGGAGCGCTTGGCCCTCAAGGATCGGCTTTATACCTTGTTGCGGCGCTGAGCCTGCTGCACCGACCCATCCGCCACGGCATCCCCGCGGCGATGCGACCGCCCCCGGCGCGGAGACACAACGGGGTGGCCAGTGGCCGTGCCTCGCCGCGACGTCTTGGAGGCCCTGGTGGAGTTTCGCGTATTCCCGGTCACCCCCTTCGAGCAGAATTGCACCCTCCTGTGGTGTGAGCGCACGCGGCGAGCCGCCATCGTCGATCCCGGGGGGGAGCCGCGCCGCATCCTCGACTTGCTCCGTCGCCTCGACCTCACCGCCGAGTGCATCCTGCTGACCCACGGCCATATCGACCACGTGGGGGCGGCCGGCGACCTGGCGCCGCGGCTCGCGGTGCCCATCATCGGTCCCCACCGCGACGATGACTTCCTGCTGCGGTCCCTGGTCGAGCAGGGACGGCTCTTCGGCTTTCCACCGGTGCGCGATGTCGAGCCTGACCGCTGGTTGGAGGACGGTGACGAGGTGACCGTGGGCGAGCAGAGTCTTGGCGTCATCCACTGCCCAGGACACACGCCTGGCCATGTCGTGTTCTTCGACGCCCAGGGCCGACTCGCCCAGGTGGGCGACGTCCTCTTCCGCGGGGCGATCGGCCGCACCGATTTCCCGCGGGGTGACTACGGGCAGTTGATCACGTCTATCACCCAGCGGCTCTTTCCTCTGGGCGACGACGTACGTTTCATCCCCGGCCACGGCCCCATGTCAACCCTCGGTGCCGAGCGGCGGCACAACCCTTATGTTGGGGAGCGAGCGATTGCAAATCGCCATATCTAGGGATTCAATCCCGTCCAAGGGGGCCACCTTGGGCTACACTGCAAGGTCAAGACGCCACACCCTCAGCGCTCGATCCGACCGGGCCAGGACCATCCATGATGCGTAAAGCCATCGCGAACGGAAATCCGCCGGGCAAGGAGGGCAGCGGTCGCCGCTACTGGATGCGTGCCACGCCCCTGGCGCTGAAGACGGCGCCTGCGGAGGCATCGGGCAAACGTCCGCCCAAGGCACGCTTCCTCGAGCCCTACCGGCTCTCGGAGGAGCGACGCCATGCCCTGATTGGGCTCCTCGCGGAGGGTGGTGTCGGTGACGGCGAGAGCCGAGAGCTGTTCGCCTCGGCCATCGAATACGATATCGCGACGGCGAGACAGGCCTTGACCCGAGAGCCCCCCGGGGTGGTGGAGCCGTCCCCACCGCCGGTGGTCGCGGAGCCTGCCGTGGAGGTGCGGCCGGGCCCCCTCGCGGCGGCCCCCGCCGTCCCTGAAGACCTGGCCGACATCACCCGCGCGCTGGCGCAGCGCATCGCCGATCTCGACGTGCCGGTCCGGGACGCCATCTTGGAGTCGCTCCAGGAGCAGGATCGCTTCCGGCGCCGGTACGACGGCTCCTATCTCGAGGCCCTGTGCGCCGAGTTGGGCCGGCTGGCGGATGCCCTGGCCAGCCGCCCAGAGTCCCTGCCGCCACCGACCTCGGAGCCACCCGTCTCCGTCCCGCCGCCCCTGGGCGAGGGCGCGCGACGCTTCCTGCGCCGGGTGGCGCGGGTCTACGAGGAGGTGCTGGAGGCGCGGGCGGATCCCCAGTCCGCCCCGGTCTTTGGGGCCGTCCTCAGCCTGGTCTCCATGGAGGCCGGGCTCAGCCTGCCCCGGGAGCCGGCCCTGCTCACCGAGGTCCTGAAAGGGGCCTGAATCCCCTGCCCGGGGGGCGGCCGACCTCCGGGCCCCTGGTCGAGCCATCCGCGATCCCGGCCCCTCGGGTAGAATCCGGGGTTGTACCTGTCGAGCGGATGGATTCCACATGTTTTTCGACCGACTGCTGAAGAAGCGCCGGCCCGCCGTGGCCAAGACCGCCAGCCAAGCCTCGCTCGCGGAGATCGCCCTTGGCCATGCGGATCCCGCGGCTCGCCTGGACGCGGTGCGCCGCCTGGCGAGCCTTGCCCATCTGCGGGAGATCCTGGCCGGCGACGGCGACGCGGGGGTGCGGGAGATCGCCTTGGGCCGCTACCGCAACCTGCTCTCCGGGGCCGAGGAGGGGGGTATACCGCTGCCCGAGCGTCTGGCCGAGATCGCCAGGGTGGAGGACCCACGCATCCTGGAGCACCTGGCCGCGGAGGCCCGTGAGGCCGAGGCTCGCCTGGCCGCCATCGAGCGCGTCACCAGTCCGGCCGTGCTGGTCCACTGCGTGCTCCACGATCCCCGCGCCTCCAATCGCGGGGTGGCGCTCGGTCGGCTCCAGGATCGCGATTCCCTGGAGCACGTGGTCCGGCGCATCGGCAAGAAGGACACCGGTGTCTATCGGGAGGCGCGGGAGCGCCTGCGCCGTATGGCCGAGCAAGAGGAGCTGCCGAGGCGCCTGCGCGCCCAATCCGCCGAGCTGTGTGAGCGGGCCGAGGCCCTGGGCCGTCTGGAGCACTGGGGCCAGGATCGCGCCCTGCTCGATCACCTCGACAGCCTGTGGGCCCCGATCGAGGCCCAGACCGAGCCCCTATGGCGGGAACGCTACCAGGCGGCCCGCGAGCGCTTCCTCGCGGCCTATGAGGCGCACCGCCAGGCCAACGCGGCGCAGATCGCGGCCCAGGAGGCACGCGCGGCTGAGCGCCGGGAGCGGGAGTCCCTGATCGCCCAGGTCCAGGGCGCTGCCGACCAGGCGGACGAGGAGAGCCTGGCGGAGCTGCGGCAGCGCTTGTCGCAGGCTTGGGCCGACCTCGGCAGCGCCCTTCCGGACGCCGAGCGGGAGGCCCTCGGGCAGCGCTTCGAGCGAGCCCTCGGCGTTCTGGACGCCAATCTCGGGCGTCTGGCGGAGCGGCGCAAAGGGCTGCGCCGGTTGGAGCGGCTCAAGGCACGTCTCGGGGCCCACCTGGCCGAGTCGGGCCCCTTGGACCAGGAGCGGGTGCGCGCCCAGCTCGCCGAGGCGCGGGCGCTGGCCAAGACCCTCGCGGAGGCCGCCGGCGCGGACGTGGCGGGGCTCGCCGAGCAGTTGGAGGCACGGCTCAAGGCACAGCGCGAGGACGCGGAGGCGCGGCTGAAGTTGCTTCCCGACCGCCTCACCGAGCTCGAGGGGGTTCTCGAGGGCGGCGAGCTCAAGCGGGCGGAGCCCCTGCATCAGGCCATTGCCGAGGAGCTCGAGCTTGCGCGGTTGAGTGGGGTCGGCGGGGCGCGCTCGGCCGCGCTCATCAGCCGCCTGCGGGCCCTGAGCCCGCGGTTGAAAGAGCTTCAGCACTGGCGGCGCTGGGGGGCGAACCAGCACCGCGCGGCCCTGTGCGAGGCCATGGAGGCGTTGCGCGACCAGGACCTACCGTTGGCCGCGGTCGCCGAGCGGCTCCATGTCCTGCAGGCGGATTGGAAGGGGCTCGACCCTGCGGTGGCGCCCGCCAACCGCGCCCTGTGGAATCGTTTCCACCAGGCCCGCGAGGCCGTCTACGAGCGCTGCCGTCCCTACCTGGAGGCGGAGGCGGCGGAACGGGAGGCCAATCGCGCGGCCAGGGAGACGGTGTGCCAGCAGCTCGAGGACTTCTTGGCACGGGTGGACTGGAGCCGCATCGATTGGCGGCGCGTCATGCACGCGGAGCGCGAGACCCGTCAGGCCTGGGCATCCATCGGACCCACCGATGACCGCCAGCGGCGCTCCCTGGATCGGCGCTTCCATCGTGCGATCAAGGAGCTCGACCAGCGCCTGGAGACGGAGCGCGCCCGCAATCAGGCCTTCAAGCAGGGGCTGATCGAACGGGTGCGCGGCCTCGCGGAGGCCGCAGACCTGGACGCGGCCATTGAGGAGACCAAGGCGCTGCAGCGCCAATGGCACACCACGGTGCCGGCGCGCCAACGCGACGAGAACCGCCTGTGGCAGGAGTTCCGCGGGGCCTGCGACGCGGTGTTCGAGCGCCGAGCCGCCTTGCACCAGGCCCACCGGGCGGAGCTGGAGGCCAACCTAGGCTCCCGCGAGGCCCTATGTGAGGAGGCCGAAGCCCATCTCCGAGCGCCGGGGGATGCAGAGTCGCTGGCCGCCGTCCTTCGGGATCTGGATCACCGCTGGCACGAGGCGGAGGCGCTGCCCATACCGCGCCAGGCCACTGGCACCCTCTCCAGGCGCTGGCAGCAGGCGCGCGAGCAGCTCCGCACCCTTCGACAGCAGCTTGAGGCCCAGGAGCGGCGCGGTGCCCTCGACCTGCTCGGCCGCCGGGCGGCCCTGTGCGAGTCCGTTGAGAGTCAGGTCCTGGGTCTGGCTGAGCCGGGATCCGCGATCGAACCGGAGGAGGCCAGGCGAACCTGGTCTGAGCAGCATGCCCTCCCCGATCCGATCCTCCAGCGGGCCATGACGGCGCGTCTAGATCGGGCCCTGGAGGCCGCGGGTGATCCGCAGGCCCTCGCCGCCTTGCGGGAGGACCTCAACGCCAACCAAGAGCGGCGCCGCCGGCTCTGCTTGGAGCTGGAGATCGCCGCCGGGGTGGAATCGCCCCCGGAGCTCCACCAGGAGCGGCTGCGCCTGCAGGTGGAGCGCCTCGCCGAACGGATGGCCGAGGGAGAGAGCGATCGCCTCAAGGGGGTAGCGGAGCTCCTGGTGGATTGGTATCGCTGCGGGCCCGCGCCCGCCGAGCCGGGGCTCGACGCGCGCGTCGCTCGCGTCCTGGCGACCCTGCCCGCTGCCCCATGACCCAAGGCTTCGATTCGCCCGAGGCCGTGGAGGCCGCCTTCTACGCCGCCTTCGCCGCCACCGACCTCCGGGCCATGGAGCGCGTCTGGCTGGATGGAGAGCGGACCGTCTGCGTCCACCCCGGCGGGGGGCTGCTGATGGGAAAGGGCGCGGTGATGCAGAGCTGGTCCGAGATCCTGATGGGTGCCGCGCCGCCCCGCATCGAGCACCGTCTGATCAATCGCATCGAGTCGGCGGAGATCCGGGTCCACCTGGTGGAGGAGCGTATTCAGGCCGGAGGGGACCCCGCGGCGCCCCTCAACCTGGTGATCGCCACCAACGTCTACACCCGGGACTCGGCCGGGTGGCACCTGATGGCTCACCACGCCTCCCTCCCGCTGATGCGTAAAGGCTCCGCCAAGGGGGCGACGCGGCGCCTGCACTGAGAGGCTGTGGACAACGCATCGCGGGCAGGCCACTGGTCCCAGCCACGTTATCTGGCGCCGCGCCCGGGGCGACGCGATCGATCAGGCGTTGTGATCGGCCAGCCGCCACCCCGGCGCGTGGACGGCTCAGGACCGATCCAGGCCCAAGCCGTGCAGGACCCGGTGGACCAGCTCCGCGGGCGTGCGCGAGATCAGCTCTCCCGGCACCCCGTGCCGCTGGGTCAGCCGGTCATAGTCCTCGAATCCGTAGGAGACGATGAAGGGGTGCATCCCCGAGCCGACCGCCGCCAGATAGTCCTGGGATTCGTCCCCGCAGGCGAAGGCCCGTGCGGGGTTTACCCGAAAACGCCCGCGCAGCTCGCGAAAGGTGGGCAGCTTGTGCTCGCGCAGGGGCAGGTGCACGAGGAAATCGAAGCGCTCGGGCTCGAGCCCTACCCGGCGGAACAGGCGCTCGATGGTCACCAGCGGCTCCAGGGTGATGTTGCGTGTCACGATGCCCGCCCGCAGGGACGGCTCGTCGGTCAGGCGCCGCAGCAGGGGTTCGATGCCCGCATAGAGGCCAGCCTCTTCGCGGTAGACCTCGGTGAGGGTCGCCACCAGGCGCGAGCGCATGTCACCGCTCATCTGCCGGCGCAGATTGCGCGGGAGCTCCTTCAGGCCCCCCAGATACTTGAACAAGTTGCGCCGCTTCTGGAAGCGGCTCAGGGGACCGATGTCCATGCCATGATGGGCAAAGGTCCGGTCGATGGCGGCGAAGGCATCGATGGTGGTGCCATCGGCGTCGAGTATCACCAGGCGGTCATCGGTATACATGGCGAGCTTTCGATGATCCTCGAGGTCCGGGGGGCAGAGCCCTGCCCGGTCGGCCGCCGGGCGCATCGCCCGGGCATTCTAAGGCGTCCAAGGGGCGGCCAGCGCCCGCGCCTGGGGGGACCATGACCCTGATCGGAATCGACACGGGCGGCACCTTCACGGATTTTGTGCTGTGGAGTGACGGCGGCATGAGGATCCACAAGGTCCTTTCCACCCCCGAGGCCCCGGAGCGGGCGATCCTCCTAGGGATCACCGAGCTGGGCCTCGATCCCCAGGGGCTCGCGATGGTTCACGGGAGCACCGTGGCGACCAACGCGGTGCTCGAGGGTAAGGGGGCCCGTACCCTTTATGTGGGGAATCGCGGGCTCGAGGGCCTGCTCGCCATCGGTCGCCAGGCCCGCTCAGACCTCTATGATCTGCAGCCGCCCCCCCGGCAACCCCTGGCGCCCCCGGCGCTCTGCCATGGCACCGCGGGTCGGCTGGCGGCGGACGGCGCCCACCTGGACCCGCTCACGCCGCCAGACCTCGTCGGTCTGAGGAAGGCGGTCCGCCGAGCCCAGCCCGAATCGGTGGCCGTCAACCTGCTCTTCTCTTACCTGGACGATGGACCGGAGCGTGCCATCGCCGCGGCCCTGCCCCCTGGGCTCTTCGTTACCCGGTCCTCCGAGGTCCTGCCGGTCGCGGGCGAGCTCGAGCGGGGTGTCGTCACCTGGCTCAACGCCCGGGTGGGGCCCCTGGTGGGGCGCCACCTGGAGCGCCTCGGCGGCGGGCTGCCGGGTGCCCGCATTGCGGTCATGCAGAGCCGCGGCGAGACCAGCGCGGCGTGCCGGGCCCCCCGCCACGCCGTCCGGCTCTTACT